>DASTZJ010000416.1:0-3766 GCA_035764345.1 Candidatus Udaeobacter sp. | reverse complement strand
AACGATTTTTTCGAAGCAATGCTCGATCCGAACATGCAATATTCCTGTGCGCTCTTCGCCGAGGGCGACGATCTCGCCTCGGCGCAACTGCGGAAGCTGGATTGGATTTGCCAGAGGCTGCGTCTCCGACCCGGCCTCCGCTTGCTGGACATCGGCTGCGGCTGGGGTGGATTGGCCCGTTATGCCGCCCGCCACTACGGCTGTCAGGTAGTCGGGATAACAATTTCGCGGGAACAATTCCGTTACGCGGAACGTTGGTGTCGCGGATTGGACGTGGAAATCCAGCTGCGCGACTACCGCGAAGTCACCGAGCGATTTGATCGGGTGGTAAGCGTGGGCATGGTCGAGCATGTCGGGTACAAGAATTATCGCACCTATATGCAAGCGGCCGCTCGTTCGTTGGGCAAGGATGGTTTGTTTCTTTGCCAGGGAATCTGCGGAAATTTTTCGCGCTTCCATGCCGATCCCTGGATCAAGCGCTACATTTTCCCAAACTCCGTGCTTCCTTCCATCGCCCGCCTGACGCGTGCTGCGGAAGGCGTTTTCATCCTTGAAGACGTCAAGAACATCGGGCCAAATTACGACCCAACACTCCTCGCGTGGGAGGAAAACTTTCGCCGCGCCTGGCCCCGCTTCGCAGATCGCTACGGCGAACGTTTCCGGCGGATGTGGCGATTTTATCTGCTCAGTTGCGCGGGCGCATTTCGCGCGCGCAGTCTGCAGGTCTTTTCCATGCTCTTTTCGAAAGAAGGTACCGCCATTGAAATGTTGTCCGTGACCAGACAAGCGGCATCCTCATCGCGCACGGCAATTCAGCGTCATCATGGACCGATACCGAACAGTACCGGGGTGAGATCCGTCGCAGCGCGGAGAAAACACTCAAGAAGTTAAGCGAGAAACAAGGCTAACCGGAGGGAATTCTCTGCTGCCAGTAGCAATTCTGGGGTTGCAACTGGCCACGTCCTGAGCGCCGAGACACAGTATTAACTGATCAACGCCTTGGTAAATCGAACTAGTTGGATCGGCACTTGTTCGACACATGGCACCAACGTCTAGAGTGCGCGAATCCACTTCTTGAGGTGCGCCACCTCGATTGAGATCATGGTGGGGTCGTGGAAAGCGTGAGCTAGCAACGATACGCCTTGCAACGCGGCCATGAGATGCACGGCGAGTCCACGCGAATCCGCTCCTTTGCCAAGCGCCTTGAACTGCGCCTCCATCCACGCGAGACCCTCCCCGAACAATATTGACGCTTTGTTAGCAACTGCACCGCCGTGCTTACGCAATTCGGAGCACAAGGTCCCGACAGGACAGCCACTTCGGGCCAGCACGTCTCGGTTATCAATCTTCAGCTGGGCGAAGCCGCACAGCCGCTCTTTAGGAGAATCCTTTTTGTTCAGCTGTTGCAGAAGCAGCCTTAATCGCGAAACGCGGAGGTCGACAATGGCGTCGCCAATCTCCTCCTTCGTCTTGAAGTAGTAGTAGAGATTGCCCAGAGGAACCCTGGCCTCCTTCGCAATGTCAGCAAGAGTCATGGGGTCGAACCCGTAGCGATGAGTGACCTTCACGGCGGCCTGAAGGAGCCGCGTGCGGTTATCCGTTTTCGATTTTGGCATTACGTGATCCTTGACTGAGTCAGACCGTACGCTATTATACCAGTTAGTCAACTGACTGAAGCGGGGCAAACGAAGGAGACTTTATTAAAACCAACTATCAACCGGCTGTCGCAGTGCCCAACCGATGGAAATTCAACGGATGGATTGTCTGCGGCCTCGTACTGGCTTCCTTTTCCGGTGGATCACTTATTACTGCCCGTTTGTCGCACGCAAGCCAATTGACGGCGAATAGCAACCGCGTCTTCGAGCTTCTCGTTTATCATACTTTGCCTGGCAAAGTGCCGGTCCTCGAGTCGATCTTTCGCGACGTTTCAAAGCTACAAGGCAGGTACGGTCTCAATGTCGTCGGCTACTGGGTCCCCAACGATGATCCTGCCTGGGAAAACACATTCATATACCTGGTAGCTCATCCCAGCCGTGAAGACGCAAAAAAGAATTGGGCCGCGCTTCACGCCGACCCGGCGTTTCCGGAGTATAGGAATCAGGCCGTCCAGGTCCTAGAAAGGGTAGATAAAAAGTACAGGGTGGATGAAGTGTACATGCGTCCAACGGATTTTTCGCCGATGCAGTAACTCCCAGTCTCGAGAGTCCGTTCCATGAATGCACTGAGAAATTGTGTGGTTATCTGGCTTCTTCTGTTTATTCCGGAACTGGTCGGCGCTCCGACAAATACGTGGATCGCCACGTGGGCGAGTAGTCCACAATCGGGAACTCCTAATCCGCGCGAGCCTTTACTTAATGTCGATAATCAGACAGTCCGCGAGCGAGTTCGTGTGTCGATCGGCGGAAGTCAGATACGGCTTCGCTTTTCGAATGAGTTCGGCTCATCGCCTCTTCTAATCGGCTCGGCTACCGTCGCAATCCCAACTGATGCCTCGAGCATTAAACGAGAATCGATTCAAAGCGTCACGTTTGAAGGACACAATTCAATCACGATTCCACCGGGAGCGCCGATTCTCAGTGATCCAATAATATTTCCGGAGAAGCCCGAGACCGAAATCAGCATTAGCATCTATTTCCCTAACCACCTAACTACTCCGACTCTGCACGCGTTTGCGTTCAAGCACGCGGTGGTTTCGCAACATGGCGACTTTACGCACGCAGAAAAAATCGATGCCGCCGTTGTATCAACTGCATCGATTTGCGTCAGTGCTGTTCTGGTTCCAACTCAGCCGCCGCAGCGGCTTGTAGTGGCGTTTGGGGACTCGATCACTGACGGTGACGGATCAACCGTCGATGCCGATAACAATTGGCCGAGCAATCTGATTCGTCGTGCGGCCGAAACGACAAAAACTTCAACATTGGCGGTAGTCAATGAGGGCATCGTCGGTAACCGATTGCTGCGCGACGGCGACATCTTCGGGGTAAGTGCTTTGGCGCGGTTCGACCGCGACGCGCTTGTTTTGCCTGGCGTCACTCACATTGTGCTGCTCGAAGGTATCAATGACATATGTTTCCCCGGCGCAAAAATGGATGGGCAATATCTTGCTAATCCGGATGAGGCCCGCAGCGTTCAGGATATCACTGGCGCGTACCGGCAATTGATTTCGCGCGCACATGCTCGCGGGCTCAAGCTCATTGGCGCCACCATTACACCTTGCGAAGGCGTAGATATTCCTGGCTATTACTCGGAAGCAAAGGAAGCCACGCGCCAGGCGGTGAACAAATGGATCAGGAACAGCGGGACGTTTGATGGCGTCATCGACTTCGACGCGGTTGTGCGCGATCCCAATCATCCTAGCCAGCTGTTGCCAAAGTTTGCCTCAAAGGACCATCTTCATCCTAACGACGATGGATACAAAGCGATGGCAGATTCAATTGACCTAAACTTGTTTAAGTAGGCACATCTCCCGCTCGGCACTCCTAGTTTCCAATTCGCGTTTTCTTGTTCTTAAGGCGAGCGCTGCCTTGCCGGCGCTCTTTAGGAAAACGCAAGCGCCTTATCTTGATCTTTGGCGAAGAAGTTTTTCGCCGCACTCGTCGAGGGCATTGCAGCGGCAATCCTCCACTCGCTTGAGCAACGTCTCCATTAGCTTGAGCCGCTTCATCCGAGCCCGGAGTTCCGCGATTTTTCGTTGGGAGAGTTGGTTCCAGCGTTTGGGCGGACGCGTCCCGGGCGGGAACCCGAAAAATAGCTCGCGTATTTCCTC
>DASTZJ010000415.1:0-5592 GCA_035764345.1 Candidatus Udaeobacter sp. | reverse complement strand
CCTTCCCTCGTCCCTCAGTGACCTCTCTGAACACTTACCCGGGCGACGCACCCAGGGCGTGTGGCCGTCCCGATGAAACGTCAGGCGATCAGCTACGCGCGGAGCCGCGCGTGTTTCCGCTCCGGTGAAAATTCGTATTTTGGATGCGAGCGGCCAGCTTGAACACACCTTAGGTGCAATTCGGACAATTAGTCTTTGTGCTGACAATTGACTGGCGATTTGGTGCTCGGGGCGGGACTTGAACCCGCATGCCTTTCGGCATACGCCCCTCAAACGTACGTGTCTGCCATTCCACCACCCGAGCTTTCCTCGCGCGAGCGTCAAAACTTTCCGCAGTCCTAAGCGGCTGGCAAGTTCGTTTCTATTCGTGCTCCTGATCCTGATCGGAACTCAAAAGCGAGCCCCACCCAGGGGATGATTGGGAGTAGGAGAATGAAATCGCTGAGATTAACGGTTAAGCTTCTGGCGAGAGCATGAGCAAGAGCAAGAATATGAGTAACGAGGGAGAATGGATCAAAATCGACCTGCACATTCATACGCTCGATGACCCCAAAGACGCGGTCGATTACTCTGCGCACCAATTGCTCGAGCGTGCTCGAGCACTTGGTTTTCGCACCCTTGCAATCACCTTGCATGATGCCGTCTTTGGCCGAATGGAAGTGTTCGCTGACGCGGAGGCGATGGGAATTCTGCTTATCCCTGCCGCAGAAATGCGTCTGCACGGCGCAGACGTCATCGTGCTAAATGTGACCGCCGAGGAAATGGCGGAACTGAAGAGCTTTGATGACCTGCGGCAGCTCCGGGCGCGGCGCGGTAGCTCCATTTTTACAATTGCGCCGCACCCGTTTTACATGTTTGGGGGTTCGATCGGATCGCGGTTACTTCAAGAAATGGACTGCTTCGACGCCATCGAGTTTTGCCATTTTCACATGGGCCTCTTTAATCCGAACCGCCGCGCGAAAAGAGTGGCATCGCGCTTTGGCAAACCACTAATCGCCACGTCCGACGCGCATCGGCTCCATGCATTTGGGCGCCATTATACCAGCATCCCCATGCCCTGTGCGCTGACGGCCGAAAATGTTTTCGCAGCTTTGCGCAGCGGCCCCCTGCGCCTAACGAGTCCTGCGTGCACTTTTGCCGATCTTGTGAGCGCGATCTATTTTGTTTTCCTTGCGCATCCATTTCGAGTGCGCCGGAAGTTCGCCGCCTCCACGAGACAGTCTTCGGCCGACGAGACAGGCGTTGCGCCTTAGCGAGAAGGCGATTCCGGCGACAGGTCGTAGATTGCGCCCCAGTCGCCCGATGCTATGCGCGGCGCCGTCGTTTCCCATGGGCGGCTGCTCCCCTGGTAATTTGCCGTCTCGTCGCGACCCCAGAAAATGTAACGGACGCCCAGCGCTTGAGCGGCCTCGCGCCAGTTCGGCGCCCCGCGCATTAAGGCCGTCAACTTCCCATTGGCATTGTTGTAATCGAATCCTTGCGTCCACAGATGGCCCGGATAACCCAGAACAACTTTGCGGCCCTGGAGTAAGAGTGGATGATTGTAGGTTGGGTACGCGGCGAAGCGAGCCTCCAGAGGCAAAGGCCGCACAGCCGTGCCAATCGCATCGAGTCTCGCGCGATCAATCAATCCAAAGCCTGGATGCCCGGCAGTCAAACCGCCCAGCAACGTGACAAAACCAGAAGCGAAGAGTGCAATGCAAGTGACTGCTCGTTCCGGAAACGCCCAGCGAGCGATCAAATCGCTCCACAAAAACGGGAGAAGGAGAAAGTAACCCCAAACCATGAGTTTGAGATTGTCCCAGTCCCAGGGCGCAGTTTGAACAAAGTACCCAATGGCGAAAATCGCGACGGCAGGCAGCACAAAAGCGATGTCCGCTGGGGGTGTCTTACCCCAGCGCCAGCCGGCTTTCCAAGCGCGCCAGATACATAACACGACCAGTGCCAGCGTAAGCAGGACCCACAAGCCGAAGTTCGTTAGCCAGAATTGAAAGAACGGAGCAATGACGCCGTTCCATGTTTTTTGCGCGATCGTCCACAAAAACGGTACATCCGTGCCAAAATCCTTGGGTCCAATCCGGAAGAAAGGCGCGCCGAAATCCGGTGAATCTTGCACCCAGCCGGGGCGCCATTTGAGCATCGATTTCGCATGAAATTGATCGGTGACCAGCCAGACAAAAAAGGTTGCGGGAATTAAAGCAGCGCTGAGCAGCGCGGCCGCATGCCTGCGTATCGGCGCACCACTGAAAATTTTGGGCCACGTTGGCCGCTCGAAGAACATCGCAATCAGCAGCACGATTGTCAGAGCAATAAAGGTATGGACATGGAAGAGTGGCATTGACGCGTAAAGGGACAGTTCGACCCAGAAAGGCAAGGGGCACTTGCGGTCGATGTTGACCGCGGTAGCTCGACTGGCACCATCATTCGCCGCTGGAGAATGGGCTTCAGGATCATCCGCTTTCGCAGTCGCTTCAGCGGAGTAGGCGTCTGGCGCGGACAAAACTGCTCCGGCTATAGGAGTCTCACGAAAGTATTTCTCCCGCCAATGCCAGAGCAGAATCAGTGCTGCAGGGATCGCGTAAAGCCATCCGCGCTGAGTCACGAACATGGCAAGCGGAATGCTTTTCCAGGCGATTTTGTTACCACCCTGATAATCCAAAAACTTTAGCGTCTTCAAAAATTGGAAGCCCGCTATCCCGCCGTTGAATAAGAAACCTGCAACGCCAAAGGTGCCGCCCCATCGGAAAAACGCATAAAACGTTGCGAGTGAAGCAAGCAATCCAGTCCAGACCAATCCGCGCATTAGATCGACATGGACCAGGCAGAGTAGAGCGTTGAATAGATCCATTCCAGCCGGATACCTTAGTTTGCTAAAGGCATAGATCGGGTTATCCGGCCATAGCGGCGCGCCGTTCGCGAAATTCCTGATCCAGGTGATATGCAGGGAAAGGTCGCCAAGGTTGTTGGGAGATTGAATTTTCCAGTCGCTGCCGTCAATGTACAGCAGCCAGCAAAACGATCGCACGGCAAACAGAGCGAAAAATGCCGCCACCAACCAGAACCAGACTTTTCCGTAACGCCAGGGAGGCCGAGATGATTCAGGCGTCTTACTTTGTAGTCGGCGCTGCGCCCGCTTGGACAGCCTTGCCTCAGATTCTTCAGGTTCGCTTGTTGATCCGGCAAACGCAGCCGATATGCCTGCTCGACCGTTGGGCTTATCGGGATCGGAAGTTCCGAGCCACGCAGCCACGGCAAATGCCGCCCCGCATACGAGTGCGAGAAACGCGCTCAACGCATTTAACCCGTGACCAACCATTCCTAAAAGGAGGCCGCAAACAACCGACAAATTAACAAACGTTGAACCTGCCGAAAGCCACTTCATTTGAAATGAGCGTTGCCTAACCTGGTCCTTTCCCGACAAAATCTGGCGCTTTACCTGGGAAAAATTCTTTGAAGACCTTAGCGCTCAAATAGAGCTTCGAGGTGTCCTGATAGTTCCGGAGACGCAGTGGTTGCGTGTAATAGGAACCACGCAACTTCGCTTCGACTTGTTTGATTTTATCTTCCTGCACGAGGAGAAAATCCCCGTCTACATTCGCTGGCATGTTTCCTCCTTCGTAATAGCCCACTCGGTCGAAATCGCCCAGAACCCACGGCAGCGGATAAACACTCGCGCGGATCAGATGTCCTGTCAGGTGATAGTAGGATGGGTTTCGTTTCGCCAACGTAAGGAGCGGTTTCGTCAGCTTGAACATGTCATTATAAGTCTGAACATAGACGTACGGCTCAGTATCAGTCGTACAACGGAAGTAGTTGAGCGAAATAGACGAGCCGAGCGAGTAACATAGTAAAAGTGCTGACGTAACATATATCGGACGGCGATACCTCGAAGTAACAACCAGAACTGCCGCGCCAAAAGTAAACAGAAAAGGCCATATGATGTTAATGATGCACCACGGCGTCTTGTAATGGACATAGCTGTAAGCGAGGAGCAGGCCCACGCCGTAGATAGCGAGGTAGCGAAGGCTCAAATTCTTGAAGGCCTGGCAGAATGCACAAAGGACCAGCCCCGCGAGCGCGGGCAATTCGTAGCGCGCCGTCAATTGCAGCCAGTAATACCAAGGCTTTTCATGGCCATGGCCTGCCTCGCCGGTTTGGAACCACGCTTTGCAAGCCAGATACAGGCCTTTTACCCCGCTCCAATTCAAGAAAGTTCCCGAGTAGAAAAAGACAACCACAGCAGCGCCCACCCCAACGACCATGGCAAGGTCGAGATAGGTCCATGTTTGCCTGGCCCGCTTCGCATCCGGAAGGCGAGCCAGCGCGTGGGAGACCATTAACACAGGAATCGCAACGACTGCGCATACCACGTGAATGATGTATGTCTCTTTTGTCAGTATCATGCCGGCCAGCCCCATCCCGGCACACCACAGATAACCTGTCGTCCCGCTTTTCCAAAGGCCAAGCAGCCCGAGAATGAACATCATCGTGAAAAGGACCAGCCACACTTCGTGGATCGCGTAGCGCCCGTAGAAAACAGATCCAGGAGAGACCGCCATGGCCAGCGCCGCCAATCGACTCACATTTCGTCCGACCAATGGCTCGAATTTCAACATCAGCCAGACACAAGCAATGCTCACAAGCACAACGGGCAACCGCAGTGCCCAGAGATTTCGGCCAAGCAAACTCTCCGAGAGCAGCAGGACGTAAAAGTGCAGCGGCCCGTGGTAATTCGTTGGGTCGTATCTGTAAAACCCATTATGCATGACCTGATCGACGAACCAGCCATTGATGCCTTCATCAAAATGCGGTGGCTTGATGCCCAGCAGAAAGAAACGCACGAAGGCTGCGAGCCCGAGAATCAACCAGGGGATCCAATCCATTTCCGCCAGGCAGGCTTTCCACACTTCGAGGTAATGGCGCAGTCCCCCGACCCCGGGAGAATATTCTACTGGCGTGCTGCCTTCGGCGCTGCTAGTACGCGCTGCCATGCGCATCCTTGTAACCGGTGGCTGTGGATTCATTGGGAGCAATTTTATTCGGTATATTTTACAACATTACAAGCCCGCGTACGTGACCAACGTCGATGTCCTCACTTACGCGGGCAACCTCGCCAATCTGGATGGCGTGGTCGAAGAACATGGCGAGCGCTACGAGTTTTTCAAAGCCGATATCGCCAACGCAGATCAAATGGATGCCCTCATGACCGAGCATCAATTTTATGCGATCATTAACTTCGCAGCTGAATCGCACGTGGATCGCAGTATCAACGATCCGCTCAATTTCATTCACACAAACGTCATCGGAACGAGCGTGCTGCTAGATTGCGCACGCCGCCATGGTGTCCAGCGCTTCATCCAGGTCTCAACTGATGAAGTCTATGGTTCGCTTGGCGCTACCGGTAAATTCACCGAACAATCGCCTCTCGATCCGAGTTCGCCCTATTCGGCCAGCAAAGCCGGCGCCGATTTGCTCGCCCTTGCCTGTTACAAGACTTATGGCCAGGAAGTACTGGTGACCCGTTGTTCCAACAACTATGGACCGTATCAGTTTCCAGAAAAATTGATTCCGCTCATGATAATCAAAGCGCTC
>DASTZJ010000414.1:0-8160 GCA_035764345.1 Candidatus Udaeobacter sp. | reverse complement strand
ATCGTGACCGGACCCAACATGGCGGGAAAGTCCACTTACATTCGCCAGGTCGCGCTGATTGTGTTGATGGCTCAAATAGGCAGCTTCGTTCCGGCGGAGAGCGCAGAGATCGGGCTGGTCGATCGGATTTTCACACGGGTCGGCGCGAACGACGACATAGGACGCGGCCAATCCACATTCATGGTCGAGATGAACGAGACTTCGAATATCGTCAATAATGCGACCGAGCGCAGCCTGGTGATCCTCGATGAGATCGGCCGCGGCACATCGACATTTGACGGCCTCTCCATCGCCTGGAGCGTGGCCGAGTTTCTCCACGACAAAATCAAAGCGCGTACGTTGTTCGCGACGCATTACCATGAGCTGACCAAACTCGCGGCAGAACGCAAAGGCGTTTGCAATTTCAACGTCGCGGTCCGGGAGTGGAACGACCAAATCATTTTCCTGCGCAAAATTGTTCCCGGTGGCGCAGACAAAAGCTACGGCATCCAGGTCGCGCGACTGGCAGGACTGCCGAGGGAAATTCTTGATCGGGCGAAGGAGATTCTTTCGCATCTAGAGAAACCGGATGGCGTAACCACGCCGTCCGCCAAACCGCACAAAAGATCGGCAAAGACGGGTCCCGAAATGGAAAAGCCGCAGCTGGATTTATTATGAAACCGATTCGTTGCCGGAGGAACGCGAATCGCGACGCGCGTCTATTGTCCTCGCAATTAGATCCCGCACGCGCACGCCTGTTTGCATTCTCGGGTTCGCGGAAGCCAGACTGGCGCGCCGTGTGGAATCACGTTGCGCCAGCGGGTGTCGAAACGCCAGAGACCGGCGTTGCGCGCTAGTTGGATCGCGCCACAGAATTCGTTCCCGGTGATACTGCGGTTGATCTCGGCGAAGCGCGGTTCGGTCTCGGCTTTGTGCGCCGGATAATATTGGTCCATGACGTTGACGTAGGTGTCGGGCGAGAGGTCCTTGGCGATCCAGCACATAATTTCGCGCGTGTCGTCGAGCAGACCGGGCATAACGAGATGGCGTACCAGGACCCCACGCAGTGCCAGACCGTTCTCGTCCACTTTTAGGTCGCGTACCTGGGCGTGCATGGCGGCAATCACGCGGCGAGCGGCTTCTGCGTAATCGCTGGCGACCAGATACTTTCGGCAATGGTCGGAGTCCCAGAGTTTGAAATCGGGCATGTAGATATCGACCAATCCATCCATGAGCTGAATGCTTTCGACGCTGTCGTAGGCCGACGTGTTATAGACCAGCGGCAGACGCAAACCGCACTCGACCGCGATCACGAGCGCTTCGAGAATTTGCGGAACGACATGCTCGGGGGTGACAAAGTTAATGTTGTGGCAGCCGATCCTCTGTAGATCGAGCATCATGCCTGCGAGTTCTGAGGCTGTGACTTCTGTGCCTTCACCGAATTGGCTCGTCTCAAAGTTTTGACAGAACACGCAGCGCAGATTGCACCAGCCGAAAAAGATGGTGCCCGAACCGTTCCAGCCGCGCAGGCAATCTTCCTCGCCGAAGTGCGGGAAGGCGCTCGCGACGCGAGCGAGCCGACCGCTCTTGCATACGCCAACCTTGTTGTTGAAGCGATCTATCTCGCAATCACGCGGGCAAACGCGACACGATCGCAACGATTCTATCGCTTCGGCTGCTCGTTCCTGAAGGATTCCTTCCTCGAAAGCCTGCAAGTATGCTGGAACAAAGTCTTCGCGCACCACCAAAAAGCGTCCGCCGCCATCCAACTCGAAAGGCGGCGAGTCGCCATTCAGCTTCCCATTGAAAATGCGCATCGTGGGTTAATTAACTTATTCATCTCAGGAACACACGCCATTGGAACGCACACCGCCCCGGCTGTCATTCCCGCCTGCCGAAGCGTATGTCAATGCAGAATTGCGTATTGTGATAGACTATCCGCCATGGCGGTTAAGTCGGAAAAGGAACTGAGCGAAACGCAGCGCAATCTTTGGCTTAAGGCAGTGGCCGCCGTTGAGCTTCGCAATCTCAGTTACGCAATTTCGCTTTTGCAGGAAATCCTGAAACAGGAACCGCAATTTCTGACAGGACGACAATTGCTGCGACGCACTGAAGTCACGAAAAACAGGTCAACCAAAAGAAGTTTCTTTAATATCTCGACTGCCCCGATTGCTGTCATGAAGGCGCAGCGAGAAATCAAGAAGGACCCGAAACGTGCAATCGAAATGCTGGAAAAAGTGCTGGAAGACGAGCCTTATAATCGACAGGCGAATATGGCTTTAAAGGAAGCAGCGACAGCAGCGGGCTGGCCAGAGATTGGCGTGTTCGCTTTGCGAACGTTGCTCGAAGAAAATCCGCGGGACGTCAGAGTTTTGCACGAACTTGGGCGTTTGTACCGCGAGCTGGGAGAGAACGATCAGGAGGTCGAAGTGTATAATCAAATTATCGAGATAAATCCACTGGATGCCGAAGCGCTCCGTCTGGGGAAAGATGCCGCGGCCCACGCATCCATGAAAGGCGGTGGATGGACGCAGGCGGAAAGTTACCGCGATCTGATCAAGGACAAAGAGATGGCGATCTCGCTCGAGCAACAAAGCCGGATGCGACTTACCGGCGAATCGCTCAATCAACAGATCGCCGAAACATTCGCTCGCCACAAGGTGGAGCCAGCAAATGTCGATCTTGCCCAACGGCTAGGGGCGTTAAATGAGCAAAAGGAGGATTTCGAGGCCGCGATTGGATGGTATCAATATGCAGCCGATCTGACCAAGGGCGCAGACGCTCGCTTAGTCCGAAAAGCTTCCGATTTGAAAATCAAATGCCTTGAGCGCGAGATTTCTGCACACGAGGAATTTCTCTCAACGCATGATGCAGATCATGAGTCACATGCCAAGAAGTCCGAGGAACTAAAGGCCGCCAAAGCAAAGGTCGCAGAAATTCTGATCGCTGATGCACGTGAACGCGTGGCTCGAAACCCGACCGATCTCCAGCTTCGATTCGAGTTGGGCGATAAGCTTGTTAATGCCAGACGTTTTCGGGAAGCCGTGCCGGAGTTGCAGCGAGCGCGGCAAAATCCGCACGCGCGTTTGAAAGCGATGAACCTTCTCGGTTGTTGTTATAGCGAGCTTGGGATGCTTGATCTCGCAACGAAGCAATTGGAGGACGCCTCGAAGGAAATCTTGTCGATGGACGCGATGAAAAAAGAGATCGTTTATAATCTTGGACTTGTTTACGAGCGGCTAGGCGACGAGGAAAAATCGCTCGCCTGCATGAAGCAGATTTACGAAGTCGAACACGGATACAAGGACGTCGCGACCCGCGTAGAGAGCTCCTACGAAAAGAAAATCCGTGAAGCATGAGTAACCTGGGGTTTTCCGCTTTACCTAACTGGGCGCCGCAAGGATAAATCAGAGGTCAAAGCGAGGAATCAGGATTTATCCGTGTCCAAGGGGGCATGCATTTTCGATTCTAAATTGCCGGATTATTTCGGCACGTTTCAATCGGGAGAAAACCATGAAAAGCAAAATCATAATTGTTTGGCAGTTTTGTGTTCTCACTCTAACAGTGGCAGCGCTCAGCGTGGCCGGAATGGCCGTGGCGCAAGATGCCCCAGCAGCCAAGAGTTCGTCACTCAGCGTGAAGGACAAGACTTTCATGAAGAAAGCCGCGAAGGGTGGAATGATGGAGGTCGCCATGGGAAACCTTGCTGCGCAAAATGGCCAGAGCGACGATGTGAAATCATTTGGCAAACGGATGGTCACCGATCACAGCAAGGCCAATGATGAGCTAAAGTCGATTGCTTCACAAAAGGGCGTGACACTACCGGGCAAAGAGCCAACTCTTAAGTGGAGCTCGGACAAGGCCTACATAAACACGATGATCAAGGATCACGAAAAGGACCTTGCCGAATTTCAGGAGGAGGCAAAAACCGGTAGCGACCCCGACGTGAAAAAGTTTGCAGAGGACACGGCGAATGTGGTCCAGGAGCACCTTGACCTGGCCAAAGAAACTCAGAGTAAGCTGCAATAAGATAGACACTGACTGCGCGATGCGGCACGCCTCGAACGGCGTGCCGCATTTTTTTATTAACACCGGGCTAAAGTCCGATGTTACTGGGATGAGCTGCATGAAAAAGCGTCTTGGCTTTAGCGATTCGAAACCCAATCCTTTAATTGATGCGTAAGACCAAGATCATCTGCACGCTCGGTCCGGCCACGGAAAAGAGCGAGGTGTTGCGCCGGCTAATTCAGAAGGGAAGTGATGTCTTCCGGTTAAACATGAGTCACGCTACTCACGAGTGGGTCCGTAACATTGTTCCGCGCATCCGAACGCTCGCGCAAAAGGCTGGCCGGCCGGTTGCGATTCTGTTTGATACGCAAGGCCCGGCCATCCGAACTGGCGATCTGAAAACCAGTCTGCATTTGAAGCCGGGCGACATTCTGGAGTTCACGGTGCGCGGCGCGAAACGTAAAGAACGGTATTCAGTGGACGTGAACTATCGCGGTTTTGCCGAGGACGTGACGGTTGGCGACACCATTTTGGTCGATAATGGCTTGATCAAATTGCTCGTGCTCGACAAGGGAAAAAATCGCGTCCGCTGCAAGGTTTTGACGCACGCCATCCTGGGGTCGCGGCGTCACATTAATCTGCCCGGCGTGCACGTGAATCTTCCCTCGCTCACGGCCAAGGACCTGGCCGACATCTCCCTTGGCGTAGAAATGGGCGCGGATTTCATCGGGCTGAGTTTCGTGCGCGAGAAAAGCGACATCGAACAGCTGCGAAAACTCCTGTCGAGGAAAAAGAGCAAGGCTCAGATCGTGGCAAAGATTGAGGATCAACTGGCGGTGCGATCAATCGACAAGATGATCGAGAGTGCGGACGCGATCATGGTCGCCCGCGGCGACTTGGGAATCGAATGCCCGATGGAGGAATTGCCAATTATCCAGCGCCGGATCGTGAAGAATTGTCTTCGCCTGGGCAAGCCGGTCATAGTCGCGACTCAGTTATTAGAATCGATGATCACCAATCCTGTCCCCACTCGCGCCGAGGTCACCGACGTGGCAAATGCAGTTTTCGAACAGGCGGACGCTCTGATGCTGAGCGGCGAAACGACGATCGGCCGTTACCCGGTTGAGTGTGTTGAAGTCTTGCGCCGCGTGGCCATACGAATCGAGCGCAGCGGTGGCGCGGGTTACGCAGAGAACGCACTCCTGGAAAACGTTCGACAGAAAATCGTCGCTTCAGCTGTTACGCTGGCGAACTCACTGCAAGATTCGAAACTGGTTGTCTTCACGCTGCAGGGGAGGATGGCGCGGTACGCTTCAAATCTGCGGCCGGAGCGCGCACCGATCTTTGCTTTTACTCCGAGCGACGAAGTTTACAGGCAACTCGCGCTCTATTGGGGAACATTTCCCGCGCGCGTCGATTTCGCCGACGATCCGGACAGGACGATTACAGCGGCTGAGAAGTTTTTGCGCAAGAACAAGTGGGCCAGACCCGAAAACCACATGGTGATTATCAGTGACGTGCGAATGGGCCGCGCATTGATCGATTCGATTCAAGTGCGTGTGGTAAAATGACCATATTGTGAAAACAAAACGCGCGGATTTCACGTCGCGCGTTTCCAAAGCGAGGATATCGATCCAGCTTAAGCTTCCACCGGCAACTCGACGTCGACCGGGCGCTCCTTCTTGCTAAGGGCCCGGCGCAACTTCGACAGCGCGATGTTTTGCAACTGACGAATCCGTTCGCGGGTGACGCCGAATTTCTTGCCGACTTCCTCGAGTGTTTTCGGTTTGCCGCCGTCGAGGCCGAAGCGTTGGAAGATGATTTTCTTCTCGCGATCATCGAGCACATCTAGCAGGCCGCCAACTTCGTTGCGCAGATTTTTGTCCCGCAGCAATTCAAAAGGCGTTTGCGCATCCTCGTCACCGACGATCTCGCCGAACTCGGTAGAGTCATCGTCACTAATCGGCGCATCGAGCGACGCTGGGCGAATCGACACGGTCTTGAGTTGCGAGACTTTTCCGCTCGCAATTCCAATTTCGTCGCCCAGCTCTTCGTCGGTGGGTTCGCGGCCAAGCTCCTCGCTCATTTGCAGAGAAACCCGGCGCATCTTGGAGATCTTGTCCACCAAATGCACAGGCAGACGGATCGTCTTGCTCTGGTTCGCCAGCGCCCGCTTGATGGATTGTTTGATCCACCACGCGGCGTACGTGCTAAGCTTTCCGCCTTTAGCCGGATCGAAACGCTCCACGGCCTTCATCAGGCCGATGTTGCCCTCTGAGATCAGGTCGAGAAGCGGTAAGCCGAGATTTGCATAGTCATGCGCGATCTTGACGACCAAGCGCAAATTGGACCGAATCATCAGAGCTCGCGCTTCGCGATCGCCCTTCTTAATCTTCGCGGCCAGTTCGATCTCCTGCTCCGGAGTCAAAAGTGGGATTTGCCCGATCTCGCGCAGGTAAATCTTAATTCCGGTATCGCTATCCTCAGCAGCCATATAACTCTTTTTCATCAATCATTTGGGGGGGTTGAATCGACAATTTCCCGTACATCTTCTTCGTCACAGGCTTGTCGATCACTCGTTCTAGCATCCTAGGAAGTATTTAACAAGGTTAAATATTCTGATTAGTGACAGTGATTGGATGCCTCCTGTTCAATCTTTTTGGGGCTCCTACTTTGCCTGCATTTCATAGGGCTACTTAGGATGAACCCCTATATATTCTACGAGATTTGCAGGCGTGAGGTGTATCCCACTTTCGAGGGATATTTGACACTTTTCCACGCGAGGATTTTCTGCGACTCTGCAACGGCGATGCTGGCGAAAATTTACTCCGCGGCCGTTTACGGCGTGGACGCGTACGAGGTGGAAATTGAGGTCAATGGCGCCGGCGGCGATCCGAATATCGTCATTGTTGGACTACCCGACGCCGCTGTGAGGGAAAGCCGAGATCGGGTCACCACCGCCATTGCAAACAGCGGTTATTACTGGCCGCGCGGTCGCACCACGATCAATCTTGCCCCGGCCGATATCAAAAAAGAAGGACCCAGCTTCGATCTACCTATCGCTCTCGGAATGATCGCAGTGACCGAAGGATTGGACAGCTCACCATTTGAAAACTTCAGCTTTGTGGGCGAGCTCGCCTTGGATGGCACGGTCCGCGCCGTTAAAGGCGTCCTGCCGGTCGCATTGGAGGCACGGCGACGTGGCAAGCGCGCCTTGTTCGTCCCGGAGGCAAACGCTCTCGAAGCTGCGATGGTCGATAAGATTGACATATACGGGGTGCAAAATTTGCGACAGACATTCGCATTCTTGCGCGGCGAAACTCCCCTTCTTCCGACACGCGCCGATCTGACCGGGTTTTTTGCTGCCCACCAAAGCTATGACGTCGATTTCGGAGACGTAAAAGGCCAGGGACACGTCAAACGCGCGGTTGAAGTCGCGGTGGCTGGCGGTCACAACGCCTTGATGGTCGGGCCGCCAGGTTCGGGAAAATCGATGCTGGCCAAGCGCATCCCTACCATCATCCCGCCTCTCTCCCTCGAGGAAGCGATTGAGACGACAAAAATTCACAGCATCGCCGGGTTGCTCGATGCCGAAAAATCCTTCGTCTCAACGCGACCATTCCGGCCGCCGCATCACACCATCAGCGACATTGGCTTGCTCGGCGGCGGGGCGTTCCCAAACCCGGGCGAAGTGAGCCTCGCTCACAATGGCGTCCTTTTTCTCGATGAGCTGCCTGAATTCAAACGATCGGCATTGGAAGTAATGCGCCAGCCACTCGAAGACGGAAAAGTTACGGTTTCCCGTGCTGCGGGCAGCGTCACATTTCCCTCGGAGTTCATGCTTGTCGCCGCAATGAATCCGTGCCCGTGCGGCTATTTTGGCGATCTCAAGCGTGAATGCCGTTGCGGTCCGACCCAAGTGCAGCGTTATCGCCAGCGCGTTTCCGGCCCGTTGCTGGATCGCATCGATCTGCACATTGAAGTGCCAGCCGTCGAGTATCGGGACGTTGCCAGCGAGCGGGCTGAAGAAACGTCTGCCACGATTCGTGAGCGCGTCGTCCTCGCGCGTCAACGCCAGCAAGAGCGGTTTCGCGCCGACGCAAAAGTAAGTTGCAACGCCCGCATGGCTACGCGCCACCTCAAGCAGCACTGCAAACTCACGCAGGATTCGCA
>DASTZJ010000413.1:0-5726 GCA_035764345.1 Candidatus Udaeobacter sp. | reverse complement strand
CCCTTCGCTTATCTCTTTGAACGGTTCCCCTCGTTCGGACAAACATTTTGCTATCGCGAGGTTGCAGAGCTTTATCGACAAGGTGTTGCAGCCCCGACCTTCTCAATCCGGAATCCGAAAGACGAGCCAGCGCAGGATTGGGACGCACGCATCGTAGAGCGTGTGCATTACCTACCTGAGGAGAAGGAGCTACTGGATGACGTCCATCGGGCTTCGAAAAAAGGAAAACTCGCTTCAGAAATTATCGCTACGATCGATGAGTGGGGCCGACGAACCGATTTTCTTCGGCTTTACCAGGCTGTTTACGTCGGACTGCGCCTGCAAGAGATGAAGATCAGCCATGTCCATGCACATTTCGCTGGCATGGCTGCGCGCACCGCTTTTTGGATCGCGAAATTTTTTCCAGTCACTTTTAGCTTCACTGCTCACGCGAACGATATTTTTGCGCCAAGGAATTTCGAGATCGGTCTGGACAAACTTATCAGCGCGGCGCGCGTAATTGTTACCGAAACCGATTACTCGGAGAAGTTCTTGCGAGAACGTTTCCCCGAACGCGCCGATCGAATCCATCGCATCTACAATGGATTGAATCTTGGCGAATTCGGCCACGCGAATTTTTCTTCTGATCCACCGTTAATTGTTGCGATAGGTCGTTTGATCGCCAAAAAAGGCTTTGCCAATTTGATTCGTGCCTGCGCACTGCTCGTTGAACGTGAAAGATCGTTTCGCTGCGAGATATTCGGCGAGGGTCCGCTCGAGAGCCAGTTACGCAGGCAGATCGAGGAGTTAGGATTGCAGGAGCTTGTTCAGTTACCTGGCTCCAAACCGCAACATGAACTAAGAGGATGCCTCGCTGGTGCAAGCGTTTTTGTGATGCCGAGCGTGCCCGATGCCGAGGGCGGCATGGACAATCTGCCTACCGTCATTATGGAAGCGATGGCGACCGGCTTGCCAGTTGTTTCAACCAGGATCGGCGGGATTCCAGAAATGGTCGTTGAGAATGAAACAGGTTTTCTGGTACAACCAGAGGATGCAAGAGCGCTCGCTGGAGTGATTGAAAAAGTAACTACCGACCAGTCGTTAGGGCACAAACTTGGTCAGGCCGGCTACGAGCGCGCGCAAACGCTGTTTTCGATTGAGAAGAACGCGCGCGAGTTGCGTGCGCTGCTCTCAAGCAGTTGACACAGCTGTCGCTACAGCAGATCGCGGACGCGATTGACCGCGTGCAAGTAAACATGATGCGGCCTGCCACGCATCAGTTCTTCGCTCATCAGGCTGACTTGGTCGTTTTTTCCCGCGGGCATCAACTGTGGCATGCGCTTTTCGCCCGGCTTGCCGCGTGAAACTTCCAAAAGGTCTCCGCATTTGCCGTGAGCCACTAGAAATTCCACGTCGGGCGTTGCCATGGCGACTTCGCCGATCGGTTCTCCAGGCCGTTCGCGCAGTTCGACGTCGATCTTTCGGCCAGAGAGACTAACGAATGAAAGCTTGTTCACCACATCCGTTTTCTCACCCTGCCAGTTTAACTGCGCCGCAAGCCATCCGGCAAAGAGGACAGCCGTCGATCGGAAGCCGGGCGCGAAATCAATTCGCACGCTCTTGACGGCAGCGAAGTGATGATGCGAGGCGGGATGATCGAAAAACTGCGCGAGCGCGAAGCGAACATTATCCAGGCGCGTCCAATTCAGATCGCAAGGCACGATGCGTTGGTTGGCTTCTTGTTCCGCGGATTCTAACAGGCGCATTTGCGCGCGAAAATCTTCCCACCGCTGGCTGTCATAGATGACTCGATCGACCCACGCCCAAAGTTGCGGATCCATCGGCTCACGGAATTCCTCCTGCCACCAGAGGTAGAATGGCAGGTCGGAATCCAGATGCGAAAAAACAATGCTGGGTAACAAGGTTGTGCAACCGCCTTTGAGCAGAAATGAAATCTGTTCCGAGCAAACCTGCTTGCTCCCAGCGCGGCTAACGTGACAATGCGCGCTAATCCAGGCGTCCACGCGATTCTCTTTAGCTCCACAGTCGGCTTCGATGACGATGGCGCGACAGGCGTGGTTCTCAGTAATATTTGCCATCAACTGCGTGTTCTTGTTCAGGGAGCCTGCGTCCTCGCTGTAAACAGCAAGGTTAACGAGTGAGGCGCGGGTGGCTGAGCCTTGGCTTTCCTGCCAAAGCTTTTTCAGCTCCTGGTCGATCTTGCTGACTTCGACCGGCAGGCCTAACGAATATGTTTCTGCAATCGCAGGCATTGGTTAGAGCCTCCTCCAGGCGCGACCATCACGGGCGAGCAAATCATCCGCTGCTTCTGGGCCCCACGATCCGGCGGGATAAAAGAATAACTCGGGCACATCCTTCTTCGCGTGCCACGCTTCTTCGATGGGATCGATGAAAGCCCACGCTTCTTCGACTTCGTCCCGGCGAGCAAACAGCGTGGCATCGCCACTCATCGCATCGAGCAGCAAACGTTCGTACGCTTCAGGACTCGCTTTCCCGAAAGAGGTCCCGTAATGAAAATCCATCTTTACGGGTTCGATGCGAAAGCTGGTGCCCGGCACCTTGGCATGGATGCGCAGCGAGATTCCCTCGTCCGGTTGAATGCGAATTACGAGCACATTCAGCTCACGCAAATCCTTATTAAACAGGACCGCCGGCGCTTTTTTGAAATGAATGGAAATCTCCGTGGCCGATTTCGGGAGCCGTTTTCCGACGCGCATGTAAATCGGCACGTCTGCCCAGCGCCAGGTGTCGATGTAAAGCCGCAACGCCACGAACGTTTCTGTTTGTGAATCCGGGTTGACGTTTTTTTCCTGCCGATAACCCACCACCGGCTCACCGTTAATGGCGCCCTTGGCGTATTGACCGCGCACAACGTTGGCACCGATTTCGTTGCGCGACCACCGACGCAACGAGCGCACTACCTTGACCTTTTCATCGCGAATACTGTCCGCGCCTAGGTCCGTGGGCGGTTCCATCGCAACAAGGCAAAGAAGTTGCAGCAGATGATTCTGAACCATATCGCGCAGCGCGCCCGCATGTTCGTAATACCCGGCGCGATTCTCTACTCCCAGCGTTTCCGCCGCAGTAATCTGGACTTGGTCGACGTAATGCGTGTTCCAGAGCGGCGCGAAGATCGCGTTTGCAAAGCGCAGCACAAGGATGTTCTGCGCGGTTTCCTTGCCGAGAAAGTGATCGATTCGGTAGGTCTGCTCTTCGCTAAAGGAATTGCGAATGACGCGATTGAGTTCTCGCGCTGAGGCGAGATCGGTCCCGAAAGGTTTTTCGACGATTACGCGAGCCCAGCTTCCTTTGCAGGTTTGGTTTAAGCCGGCGGCCTTCAGATTTTTAAGAATCGGCTCGAACTGATCGGGAGAAGCCGCAAAATAAAAAAGCCGGTTGCCGCGGGTGCCATGGTTCTTATCGATTTCATCGACGCGTTTGGCCAATGCTTGGTAACCAGATTCGTCTCCGAACTCGCTCTGGTGGTAAAAGATCGATTGCGCAAAGTTTTTCCAGATTTCATCGCGCACGGTCTGTCGCGAAAACTTGCGCGCGGCTTCTTCGAGATCGCGTCGGAATTCATCGTCAGTTTTTGGCCGGCGCGCGAAGCCGACAATCTCCACGGCTGGCGGTAGGTCGCCATCGGCCGCGAGATTGTATAATGCGGGCACGAGTTTGCGATGAGTGAGATCGCCGGTGGCTCCGAAGATCACAATCGCGCATGGCTGTGGCACCGCGCGCGCAGACAAACCTTCACGTAACGGATTGGGCTCTGGTTGATCGGCAGCTCGGTTCATGGATGAGGCAAGCTACTCAGGTTTTCGGCAATTCGGTAGAGAGAAATTCATTCGTATCTGCTATTCTGGTCGCGGGCTCAGCGAACGCAGGCGTTGAACATCGACCTTATCCTGTTCCCGCTGAGTGCCTTTGCTTTTAATCAGGGTTTGTAAATCGACGTACGGAACTTCCACGCCTTCGATCGTCGCTTTGAGTGATGTACCAATTGCATCGGCGTAACTTACCTTCCAAGCGCGAGTGCTTACATCAACCTCCACCTCGTCGGCGATCTTAACGACAACGTTTTCGACCAGATCTTGGGGTGTCAATTCGGCGGCAGCATGGTCTTCAAGCTCCGAAAGGGCTGCAATAACGCGCGCATGGTTTTCGAGGTGTTCAGGAATCAGGATGTCCACATCCATCGTGGCTCGAACGTACCCGTGCAACCAGCAGGCCCGGGCACCGACAATCAAATACTGTGCGCCATTTCTATTTAGCAGCGAGCAAACCCTCAACAGCGGAGCCTGTTCGGTCATTAATGGCGTTGACGATGCTCCCTGACCAGTCGCCGCGATTCCCACTTTGCCAGTTCATCCCAAGTGCGCGCTTTAAAAACAAAACCGCGCTTGCGGCTAAATGGTCTGACAACCGAAAGCTCGCGATCGAGGCGCGAGCCTAGCGCGTGAAATTCCTGTGGTGTCCGCGGCGGTTTCCGATGGCCAACAACTTTTGATTGATTCATTCGCCACTTCTTAAATCGGCAGCGGAAATCTTCGCGTCAAGTCGAGCACTTTGCGGCGCACTTTCTCCAGCGCGTCGGCATCGGTGCGATTAGCGAGCGTTTCAGCGATCAGGTCCGCGATTTCCAACATTTCCTCTTCTTTCATGCCGCGGGTCGTAACCGCTGGCGTCCCGATGCGAATGCCACCCGGCTTGAAGATTGGATAGGTATCGAATGGGATGCCGTTTTTGTTTACGGTGATGCCGGCCCGGTCGAGAACTTCCTGTGCTTCTTTGCCGTTAATCTCCTTCGGGCGAAGATCGACGAGCATCAAATGATTATCGGTGCCGCCGGAGACGATGCGGTAACCATGTTTGGCCAAGCCGGCGGCAAGCGCTTTGGCATTCAGGACAACCTGCCGTTGATATTCGCAAAACTGCGGCTGGAGCGCTTCATGAAAGCAAACGGCTTTCGCTGCGATCACATGCATGAGCGGGCCGCCCTGCACGCCGGGGAAAACGGTCGCATCGATCTGCTTGGCAAATTTCTCTTCGCACATCACGATGCCGCCACGCGGCCCGCGCAGACTCTTGTGCGTGGTGGTGGTGACAAATTGCGCGTGCGGAATCGGACTGGGATGCTGACCACCTGCTATAAGACCTGCGATGTGCGCCATGTCGATGAACAAAACCGCGCCAACCGAATCTGCGATTTGACGGAGTCGCGGAAAATCGATGATACGCGGATAAGCTGAGGCGCCAGCGGTGATCATTGCTGGGCGGACCTCTTCGGCCTGCTTTTGCAACGCATCGTAATCGATTTGCTCGGTCTTCTCGCTAACGCCGTACTGCGAGACGGCGTAGAATTTGCCGGAAAAATTCGCGGGATGCCCGTGCGTCAGATGCCCGCCGTGTGCCAGATTCATCGCCAGAATCTTGTCACCCGGTTTGAGCATGGCGAAGTAGACCGCCATGTTCGCTTGCGCGCCGCTGTGCGGTTGCACGTTCGCGTGCTCGCAGCCAAACAGTCGCTTCGCGCGATCAATTGCTAATTGCTCGGCAATATCGACATTCTCACAGCCGCCGTACCAGCGCTTTCGCGGATAGCCTTCGGCATATTTGTTTGTCAGCACACTGCCCTGGGCTTCCATGACGGCCCGGCTGGTGAAATTTTCGGACGCAATCAATTCGATGTTTTCGCGCTGACGTCTTTCTTCCGCTGCAATCGC
>DASTZJ010000412.1:0-2598 GCA_035764345.1 Candidatus Udaeobacter sp. | reverse complement strand
TCGACTGCGCCAGTGTCAATGATCCATCGATCAAACAAAGCCGAGACGCGCGCGAGCAGTTCCTGTGTCCAGTTGATCAGCCAGGCGTAAAATTCGTCGAAATAAAACTTGTGGCGCAGAACCTCGATATCGATCGGTTCGCTCGTTCGGTTGCGGTAGATGGCAATCGCCAGTCCGCCTCCCACAATCAACGTGCCGAACGCGAGAGCAGGAACAAAGAAAGCGGCTTCCTTTTCGATCGGAAGCGCGAGAAAGTTTCGCGCGAAAAATCCAAACCCACCTAGGGCGGCGAGAATTGCGAGCACAATCAGCGGTCCCGTCATCACAAGCGGTGATTCCTTGCTTTGGCGTGCGACTTCGCTGCGTGTGTCACCAAAGAAGACGATGACCAGCAACCGCACAACGTAAAAGGCCGTTAGAAACGCTGTGAACAGTCCCAAGATGAAAATCGGGGTGTTGTGTTCGTAGGCGATCGCGAGGATTGCGTCCTTGCTGAAGAATCCGCTGAAAGGTGGACAGCCTATCAACGCCAGCGCGCCAACAGCGAAAGTGACAAATGTGACTGGGAGTTTTCGAGAAAGCCCTCCCATTTTCCAGATGTTCTGCTCGTGATGAAGCATCACGATGACCGAGCCAGCTCCAAGGAACAG
This sequence comes from Candidatus Udaeobacter sp., assembly GCA_035764345.1. Classification (GTDB taxonomy): domain Bacteria; phylum Verrucomicrobiota; class Verrucomicrobiia; order Chthoniobacterales; family UBA10450; genus Udaeobacter. The sequence continues at coordinate 1,948 of DASTZJ010000412.1, read as the reverse complement.
AAGCGCTTTGAAAAACGCATGGGTAAACAGGTGAAACATGGCCGCGTCATTTGAGGCGAGACCGACCGCCATCATCATGTAACCAAGTTGCGACAGTGTTGAGTAAGCCAGAATGCGCTTGATGTCGTTTTGCTGTGTTGCGATTAACGCGGCCATCGCCGCGGTGATGGTGCCGATCCACGCAATGATCAGAAGCGCGGTCTGGGACGCTTGTATGACGAATGCGACACGGACCAGCATGTAAACACCTGCTGCGACCATCGTCGCGGCGTGGATGAGCGCGGAAATCGGTGTCGGTCCTTCCATCGCGTCCGGCAACCAGACATGCAGAGGAAACTGCGCTGACTTGCCAACCGCTCCGCAGAAGATTAAAAGCGCAGCGATTGTGACAAATGCCGGTTGACTCGCCAGCGCCGGCATCCGTGGCGCGATCTCGGAAAAAACGATAGAGCCAGTTGTCATCCAAACCATCAGGATCCCGATCATGAATCCGAAATCACCAATGCGAGTAGTAATAAATGCTTTGTTGGCCGCATCGGCGGCAGCGTCGCGATAGAACCAGTGACCGATCAAGACATAAGAGGTAAAGCCGACTAATTCCCAAAAAATGAAGAGCATGACGAAATTGTTGGCGAGGACGATGCCAAGCATCGCGAACATGAAGAGCGAAAGCGCCGCGAAATAACGCGATTTACCTTCGTCATCCCGCATGTAACCCAGCGAGTAGATATGGATCGCTGCTCCGACACCGGAAACCAGAACGAGCATCGTTTTGCTTAATTGGTCTAGCGTAAAGCCGAGCGGCACCTTGAGAGCGCCGCCAATATCGATCCAGGCGGACTCAGCCGCGGCGATACCGGACCGCGTGAAGATCAAACAACTGCACGTGAAACTCACGAGGACAGCCGCAATCGAAATCAAACTGCTCACCGATTTCCATCGCAGCGCGAACAGTGTGATAACAACCGCGCTAGCGAGCGGCGCAAGCAGAACGATCCACGGCAAGATTGAATTCATCAGATCGCTAAAATCTCAGGCTGCTGATATCTTTGATGTCGGTCGTTTGGCGCGCCCGATAGAGAGCGACGAGAATGGCCAGGCCCACGGCAATCTCTGCCGCTGCCACCGTGATGATGAAGAAGACGAACACTTGCGCGTTGTAGTTGGGCAAACCGGTTGAATCGACGCGGAATCTGGAAAAAGCAACAAGCGACAGGTTCGCCGCGTTTAACATCAGCTCCAGTGACATGAGAATGATGATGAGATTGCGGCGCAGCATCACGCCAGCGAATCCGATCGCGAAAAGAACGCCGCTCACGATGAGATAATCGCCGAGTGTGATCATGTTATTTTTTTTGGCCCACTAAACACACGAAAAAAACTAAAATCTTCAGAGGCGGAGATGGGCGGGTTCATGGCTTCTGGACAAGAGGCGCTCGTATTCGACTCTTGGATAATGTCCAAAGTTTACAAGCAGGCCCAATTTGCAGCCGGTCGCGCTGAGGTAATTCAAAACTTGTGCGCGATGCTCGTCGCACGATGCAGAAACGGCTTTGATTTCGAGAATGATCTCTTCGTACCAGATGAAATCTGGACTGAACGTCTGAACCAAGGTGCCGCCGGGATATTGCAATGTTTGCGGTGGCTTCGACAGAGATGGAATTCGTTGAAACTCCAGCTCGAGCTCAAGGCACTCGTGATAGGCCGGTTCGAGAAACCCGCAGCCCTTATCTTTGTAAACCTCGAAGGATGCGCCAATGATGGCGTAACTTTCTTCCGGTTTCGTGGGTAAAGACTTCATGCTAGCGAGGTTCGCGTTTGCTCAAAAGAACGACGCCAATAGTCGCCACCAGGACCAGAACGCCGACAATTTGAAACGGCAGATTGTAATTCCTAAAGAGTGCTGCGCCGATATTTCGAACATCGTCGATTGTCGATCCTGGCAGCG
>DASTZJ010000411.1:0-2244 GCA_035764345.1 Candidatus Udaeobacter sp. | reverse complement strand
CCATCGCCGGCCTTATCGCGTTCTACAACGAAAAGCTCGACATCTTCCTCGACGGTCAAAAATTGCCGCGGCCCACAACACACTTCGTTTAGCAGTGCGCCCATCGCGCATTGCAAAATCCTGACGACCCGGACGCGCGGCCTTAAGCTGACGCGAGATACCAACGGTGTGCTGGTTGTCGAATTCCACAGCAACGGCGGGCCGTGTACTTTCTCGGCGCTTCATCATACGGAGGTTGTTGACGCTTTTCACCGGACGATATGGGCGGGCGGCTCGTGGTCGAGTTGTTGGATGCGCTCGCCGAGATCTGTTTCCGTCACGGTGATGCCGCGCCGCTCCAGATCTTTCAAACTCTCCCAGGAGGCGACGCTTTGTCGCTGGGTGCAGCCCAAGACTCACCGAGCGGAATTGCGAGTGCAGCAAGCATTACGGGGAAAGTGAGAGACCAGAGTCCAAAGTGAAGTTCAAGAATGGCACCCATCGCTACTCCGACCACAAACCCCAGGACGGCTAAGAATGTGACATCTGCGCGCGAGTCGATCTTGGTCACGTTATTTGGTTGAGCACGGCCACGCGCCAGCGTTCCAGTGCAACTTGAAGGCGTGCCGCCCGCATGACTGTTCGAACGAACATATAGACTGCTGGCCGTCAAGCGTGCGAGCGACCGACTCCAAGCCCCGCGCGCGCCTGTTAATTGTTATTTGATACCCCTGGTGAAACGCCGCCAGCGATTCTTGCCAAGCGCTGCAACAAGTCGCCTCCATCTTTGGCAAAGATTTTTTCCGGACTGGCGATTGATTATGCATATATGTAGAAGCAGGAGGAGAAAAATCGGCATGCCACAAGCCACAAATTATGACGTGATTATAATCGGTACCAGTCAGGGTGGCAGATTCCTACCGATGGCCTTCGCCAAGGCAGGCCGGAAGGTGGCGGTGATTGAGCGCGGCCACCTAGGTGGTGTCTGTGTTAACTTCGGCTGTACCCCTACTAAAACGATGGTCGCCAGTGCGCGCGTGGCCTATCTGGCAAGACGTGGCGCCGAGTACGGCGTCCGCACTGGCCCGGTTTCGGTCGATCTGCAGGCCGTGCGCAAACGCAAACAAGGTATGGTCGAGGGCGCTCGTAACAACTTCGAGAGCGGGATTACGGCAGTGCAAGGGCTCGATCTGGCTCTGCTAAGGGGCGAGGCATATTTTATCGCTCCGAAGACGCTTGGGGTTTCTGTCACGGACGGCGAAACGCGAGAGGTCACCGCGCCGCTAATCTTTATCGACACTGGCGCCAGGCCGAAGCAACTCGCGATCAAAGGAGTCGAGAATGTCTCAGTGCTCAATTCAACCACGATCATGGAATTGGACGCGCTCCCCGAACACCTATTAATCATTGGTGGCGGCTACATCGGGCTAGAGTTTGGACAGATGTTTCGCCGCTTCGGGAGCCAGGTCACGATCATTCAGCATCATCCACGCTTGCTGATGAGCGAGGATGAAGATGTGTCTGACGAAATAGCGACGATTTTCAAGGACGACGGGATTACAGTATTGACGGGAACCACGCCGCAACAGGTTGAGCCGCTCAGCGGCAACCGCGTTCAGTTGACCGTGCGTACGCCTAAGGGTGAACAGCAGCTGAGCGGCTCACACCTACTGGCGGCAATCGGTCGCATCCCCAACACCGAAGCTCTAAACCTCGAAGCCGCCGGTATCCGTTCGGACAAAAATGGATACGTGCAGGTCAATGAGCGATTGGAAACGAATGTTCCTGGCGTATACGCGCTGGGTGACGTCAAAGGTGGGCCAGCGTTCACCCACGTGTCTTACGATGACTTTCGCATTTTGCGCACCAACCTGCTAGATCATGGCAGCGCCAGCACGCAACATCGCCTTGTCCCTAATACGATCTTTATCGACCCCCAGCTTGGGCGTGTTGGCCTCACTGAAAAAGAGGCCAGAAAACAAGGACTCAACATCCGTGTGGCGAAATTGCCCATGAGTGCCGTGATCCGCGCCTTGGAAACCGGCGAGACGCGGGGCTTCATGAAAGCCATCGTCGACGCCGATACGCAACAAATCCTAGGCTGTGCCATCCTGGGTCTGGAAGGTGGCGAGATTATGACCATCATTCAGGTGGCCATGATGGGCGAGCTGCCCTATACCGCCTTAAAGGAAGGCATCTTCACGCATCCAACCTTGGCTGAAGGGCTCAATACGCTGTTCATGGCGCTCGATTCCTAAGTTTACC
>DASTZJ010000410.1:0-4423 GCA_035764345.1 Candidatus Udaeobacter sp. | reverse complement strand
CGATTCAAGTTCCGGAATCCTTTGCTGGAAACTCCGCAACTCGGAGTTGCATAATGGTCACCAGAAACCTCGATAAAAAATCAGTGCGACAGCCTTCGATCTACTGACGAGATCGCGAAGAGACACGTCCTTCCCATCCTGATCAGACAACGTGAACTCGGGCGCTTTTTGTCCGACTCTCGGTGCTCCTGTCGAAGGCGGGACCTGTCGAAGTTCATAGACGAGTACGTAAGAAAATAAACCGAGCATCAATATCGCCAGCGTGGCTAAAATCGGCCCGAAGATTTTGCCGCGATAAACCCGCGCGTTGCCAAACGCGCGAAAAAGACCCAGCACGAGCAGAATTCCGCCCGCCGCAAACAACAAGAGATTGGCCCATGGCAAATCGCGGGTGACTGGGAATTGAGCGAAGAATGTGTAGCTGAGAAAACCAGCCACCGCGAAAAGAAAGCCCATCCAGAGCGACCAATTCCAACTTTTCCTCGTGCTGGCGCTCATGCTCGCAACCAAGATCGGGCTGCACTATTTGCCGTCGCCAACCGCCAGATCCAGCGATACAACACCGCTATGATCACCACGAAAGCGAGGCCGCCGATGATCTTCGCGGCCGTTTCAAAACCCGCACCGACCAGCGCGAGTGGGGCATCTGAACCGGAGAACACGCGGATCGCGGAGATCACGACTCCAATCAGACCTTCGCCAACGATCAGCCCTGACGCCAGCAGCACGCCAAGTTGCTTCCTCACTTCTGGACGGGTGCTGCGATCGGCGCATCTGTCATAGAACCAACCGACGATAGATCCGACTACAATCATGAGCGTACTCTGCGTTGGCAGATAGATGCCGAGACCGACAGCTAGTGGCGGCACGCGGATATGTCGCGTTGTGCGTGCGAATACTTCGTCTAAAAGGATAATACAAATGCCAATCAGGCCTCCGGTTCGAATTAGGCTCCAATCAATTTCACCGCTGATCACGCCTTTCGCCAACGAAGAGATCAGGCCCGCCTGAGGCGCAGGCAATGGCGAGGGGCGCGATTCCGCGCCCGGCGCACCGACGAAACCATAAGCATGATTCACCAGATCGAGCACCGGTGGAATCACGAACGCGCCGGCAATCACGCCGATCACCAGCGCAACCTGCTGCTTCCAAGGCGTTGCATCGACCAGCTGGCCAGTCTTGAGATCCTGCAGGTTGTTATTTGCAATAGCTGCAACAGAAAAGATCACGGCCGTGGTAAACAGGGCAAAGGCCATCAGCGACTTGCCCGCTTCTGGTGGTACGTACGGTTTTACGCCGAACACAAGCAGCAGGGCGGCACCAATGACTACGAGAATGCCAATGCCAGACAGCGGGCTGTTGGACGAACCAATCAGGCCAGCCATGTAGCCTGTCACCGCCGAGACAAAGAAGCTCATCAACACGATGTAAGCCACGCCGCCAATGGTAAGCACTGTGATATGCCCACCAAGGCCGCTGATGTTGCCAAAATAGCCCAGCAGCCCTGCAATCGGCAACATGCAGGCCACCGTCGAAAGGCCGACAATGCCAATCGGAATGTCGCGCTCGGTGATTGGCAGAGTATCGGCCTTGCCGGCTTTGCGCGCGCGCGACGCAGCCATCGCGCCGGCGAGGCCTCTGGTAACTGGTTTTACCAATTTGAGCAACGTCCAGATAGCTGATACACCGATCGCACCCGCGCCGACGAAACGAACCTTCTGGCTCCAAGTGCTGAAGGCGAGAGCGCTTGCTGCAGTGCTGAGATCATGCGCGAGTCCCGAGTAATGCGGCACGCCCCAGCCCCACCCAATCACCGCGCCCAAAAGCATCGCAAGTCCAACTGATAGACCAACTAGATGTCCGATTCCTATGAACGCAAAAGAAAGATTGAAATCATAACCGGTTACTGCGCCCGTCCTACCGATTCGGAACGTCTGCGCCACATCGGAGGCAAGTACGTGTGTCTCCTCAATGACTATGAATACCGCCGAAACAATCGATCCCCACAACACAGCAAGCAGACCCGCGCGACCCTGTTCGATATCCGCCGCGTGCTGCTTGTCGCCGCTCCCGACTTTGAGCACCTCGGCGCAGGCGACCCCTTCGGGGTACGGCAAATCTGAAGTTGTCACCAGAGCGCGGCGCAACGGAATGGAGTACATCACGCCGAGAACGCCGCCGAGGGCGCAGATCGCGAATGAGATCCAGAAAGGAAATTCCGTCCACCAGCCGATCATGATCAGACCCGGCAGCACGAAAATAATCGATGACAGCGTGCCGGCAGCAGACGCAACCGTTTGCACAATGTTGTTTTCCTGAACGGTTGCATCGCGGAAACCCCGCAGGATCGCCATCGAAATCACCGCTGCTGGAATTGAAGTCGAAAACGTGAGACCAGCCTTGAGGCCGAAATACACATTGGCTGCAGTGAACACCAGTGTGATGATGACACCGATAATTATTCCGCGGATGGTAAGTTCGGCGCGCACAGAGAGCGGAGAATAGTCTGGAGTCGCGGAATGGGTCAAGATGCATGCCGCCTCAGACGCGGAACTGCGCTTCGCGATCAGAACATCTCTACAGGCGAACGTTGAACGCTTTGAGGACTCGTCTGCCTGGCGCGCTCTTCGCCCAGAACGGTGACACGCAGGTCCCAAATCTCGCCGTCGATCTTGCGGAAGGCAGCTTCGGAAAATTCGTCAGGTGGCGTAAGTCTTTCCTTGAATCGCGCCACGTTTTGCAAAGCGCGATCGATTTGATCTTGCGGCAACGTAGCGAGGATTCGTTGCACGTTCTCAATCTCAGGAATGCGATGGCAGATCATCACCAAGTGGTTCCCTGCCGCGATGGCCAGGCGAATTGTGTCCTCAAGCCGATACCCCGTCAGAATTGCGCCCATGTCGAGATCGTCGGTCATTACGAGGCCATCAAAACCGAGATCGTTGCGCAACAAATCGGTGACGATTCGCTGCGATAAAGTAGCGGGCAGCTTTTCCGGTTCGAAACAGGGATACCAGCCGTGGCAGATCATCATGCTGTCCACGTCGTGGACGAATTCGCGAAAGACTGCCAGCTCATTCCGATCCAGTTGTTCGCGGGTGCGATCGATCCGCGGCAATTCGTAGTGAGCGTCCGAACTCGCGGCGGAGTAACCCGGAAAATGTTTGCCGCAGCTTGCGATCCCCTGCCCTCTCAACGCGCTGTTAAATGCACCGGCGTTGCGAACGACCTGTTCGACGGTCTTCCCGTAACACCGTCCACGGAGTGAATTGTCTGCGTCGTCATCGAAGGAAATGTCCAGGACTGGGCACAGATTGAGATTGAAACCGAAAACGCGGAGCAACCGACCCGTGATGTCGCCATGACGCCGGACGAGGTCCACGTCGTTCTTGTCGCGAAGTTGCTGAGCATTGGGCGGCTCGCTGCCGATCAATCGGAGACGCGAAACGCGGCCCCCCTCCTGATCAACCGCAATGATGGGCTCGATCTCGCTTAAATCGCGCAGATCATCGATCAGCTTCCTCAACTGTGGCGCGCTACCGATATTGCGACCAAAGAGAATAAAGGCGCCTGGTTTCACTTTTCGGAACAACCTCGCGGTTTTCCGATCGAGTTCCTGGCCGGGCACACCGGTCATAATCAACTGACCGAGTAAATTCGCGTTCATGCGCGGCAAAGAGTAACGCCCAACGCTCAACATTCAACGGCCAACGGCCAACTATGAAAGACGCTTTCGGTTGAACGTTGAGCTTGAAGCGTTGAGCGTTGGGCGTTGAAAAAGATTGCGATTTACGGAGGCACATTTGATCCGATTCATCACGGTCACCTTATCGTTGCGCGCGAGGCCCTTGAGAGACTTGGCACTGAGGAACTGATCTTTATTCCCGCCCGGGTGTCGCCGCTCAGAAAGACCGCGCCGATTGCGAGAGACGAAATACGGTTGTTGATGATACAAGCCGCTATTGAAAACGAACCTGGATTTGCTGTGGATGATTGTGAACTGCGGCGCCCGCCGCCCTCCTACACCATCGACACCGTCGAGCAAATTCAGCGACGCAAGAGTGATGCAACAATTTACTGCCTGATCGGCGAAGATAACGTGGACAAACTCGCAAGGTGGCGTCGCTTCGCTGATTTGGAAAAGATGGTTCGTTTTGTTGTTCTCGATCGCAGTGGCCAACGTCCACACCACGCCTACCCGGTTATCCGCCGGAAAATCGACATTTCTGCAACTGAAATCAGAAAGAGAGTTGCCACTCGTCGGTCAATTCGATATTTCGTACCGCCGGCAGTGGAAGAGATCATTCGTCGCGACAAACTTTACCTGGAGCAACGGAAATAACCGCGGAAAATTTAGCTAGAACCTGCGCCGACCTCGCCTCAAATAAAAAGGCGGAAGACATTGTCGTTCTGGACTTGCGCG
>DASTZJ010000409.1:0-2087 GCA_035764345.1 Candidatus Udaeobacter sp. | reverse complement strand
TTTTAAGGCCGCTTCTGAAAGTCCGAATTCGCCAGCTTTTGGAAACGAGGATTGTCTCGGAGGGAATCAAACATCGGGTCAAGACGAAGAAGTGCCGGGGTTAGTGGTGCACTGACTCCCATGGCGCCGTCGTACGGCAAGGTGAGCAGCTTTTCCAAAGCATTGATAGCGCGGTCAGTTTCTCTAAAGCGTGCGCACACTCGGGCCAGAATTTCGACCGGAAGCGGGCCGCGAACCGCATCCTTTTCGACCGGATTGGAAGCAATAGCGCGTTCCGCGAAAGCCGACGCTTTGGATTTATCGCCCAAGCCCATGTAGATGAGCGCGAGATCGTCAAGCAGTCCGTAGTTATCACCTAGTTCGTTGAGTAATTTCTCGAGCTCGCTCTGGGCCCGGCGGTAACTTTCACGCGCATTGCCAGAATCGCCCGCCACTTCCTGTGCCCACGCTAACCATACGGTCAGATTTCCCAACCACATGTTTACGTCTGAGCCAGGAGATTGGAGCACCGCATCCGGTTTGGGCATTATCTGCTGAGCTTGAACAATGGCTTGTTGGGGCCGGCGCTCCAGAATCCCTTGGTAAATTTGCAGTTCTATTACGCTGGCGTCGGTCGGCCCGGGGCGCAGTGGCGCCAGAAGCGCTGCCGCGCGCGGTAAGTCACCCTGGGCTTGGGCTATTTTCGCCTTTAAGGCAATCGTGCCAACGTCATCCGGGGAGATGTTGAGCGCTTGCTCAAGTTTTTGCAGCGCCTCCGGAAAACGACGAAGACATATGTAACTTGTCGCATGACCGGCGAGGAGGACGACATTGCGCGGGTCCAGTCGCTCGGCGTCATTGAGGTACTGTTCGCTTTTGTCCCATCGGCCTCGTCGTCGCTCAACGTAGGCCATCGATTCAGGAATACGGCTGTTATTCGGCAAGAGCTGGCGCGCTCGCTCGAAATAAGTCATCGCAGTGTCGTAATCCTTCAGACAGGCGTAGTGATAAAATCCCTTGGCCCAGATCGCTTCGCCGAGACCGGGCTGCAGAGTTAATGCAGTCTCGGCAGCTTGCCGCGCTTCTTCGCGGAGCGCTGGGGTTGGTTCAAGGGCCTGGGTCAAATAGTTGCGTGAATCGACAATCGACAACATCGCCCAGCTCACCGCGAATTTGGGATCTAGTTTGACCGCCTCGGTGAAGTACTTCCGCGCGTTAGTGGCGTTCGTGTAGGTGGGAATCGTTTTGAGCGTGTAAGCGAGTCCGCGCAGATAATCATCGTAGGCTTCAAGGTTCTCCGTCGGCTTTGTCGCGATCATTTTTTGTTCGCGACCGGTCAGCTGTGCCGACAACTGTTCCGCGATTGTCTTGGCAATGTCGCTCTCGACCGAGAAAATATCAGTCAGCTTTCGATCGAAGGTGTCGGCCCAAAGATGAGAATCATTGGCTGCTTTGATTAGCTGCACGTTCACACGCACGGTGTCACCACTTTTTTGCACGCTACCTTCCAGGATGTGGGCGACGCCAAGTTGCCTGGCGATGTCGGGCAGATTTTGCGGCGCACTTTTGTAACGTTGAGTCGATGTGCGCGAGATGACCTTTAGATCAGCGATCTTGGACAAGCGCGTCAGAATCTCGTCCTGGATGCCCTCAGCAAAGTAGGCGTTCGCTTTGTCTTCGCTCCGGTTTTCGAAGGGCAAGACGGCGATGCTTTTTTCCGGAATAGGAAGTCCTACGGCGGCGGCTTTCCCAGAAGAGGAGCGTGCGACCGCGGGTGAGCCTCCTCGGTAAAAGACTGAAAAGCTGATCGCCAAAGCCACAGCTGAAACGAGCAAAACAGCGGTAAGCACATACTTGGGCCAACGGGGTGTAATGACCGGACGGACGCTAACACCGGACGTCTGCTTCCATCTTCTTCGTCGCTTGAGTTTGTCCGGAAGATGTGGATTTCCGAGGTCGTCTTTGTAGAAATTAACCAGGTGCAGCCTCAGCCCGTACTTGACTTCACATTCGCCTAGATCATGCAGGTGAGGCCGCCAGTGTCGGTACTCCGCTAAGTCATCTGCCAAATGTTTCGACAAAAGGATGTGACCAGCATCGCCGCAGTC
>DASTZJ010000408.1:0-3063 GCA_035764345.1 Candidatus Udaeobacter sp. | reverse complement strand
GCATGGGCACAGCAATGAAAATGGTGATCAACCTTTTGATGGGTAACGCCATGGCGGCATTCGCCGAAGGCATGGCGTTGGGCGAAGGGCTCGGCATATCACGCAAAGTGTTGTTCGATTCATTGCTTGGCATGGCTGCGGTCGCGCCGTTCATCGCGTTGAAACGGGAGAAAATTGAGAGTGGAAATTACCAAGCCGAATTTCCGCTGCGCTGGATGCAAAAGGACCTGCATCTCGCATCAGTGAGTGCGTACGAATCCGGCGTGGCCATGCCCGTAACGAATGCTGCGAAAGAACTGTATCGCCTCGCAATGATGGAGGGACATGCCATCCAGGATTTCTCGGCTATCTACGTGTACCTGGCGAGCGGTGGTGACTTCGCCACGAATCGAGGCCCGGTCACGAATACGCCGCAAAGGTCCGAGCCGTCACCTCGCTCCTCCAGTAAGGAATCGCGACCGGGCGGAGCGCCGAGAGGATTGTCTGCAGCGGAAGATCAGGGTTCTTCAAACAATTACGAAGCTAGTAGTGAAACTACTTCTCGCTTAGGGAATGAAAACGAGAATCAAAGAAGACAAGTCCGGCCATGGGCCGCCTAACAAGGCGGTAATGCTTCTGGTGGTTTTGGCCTTGCCGTTATTTTTAGCTAAAACTGCCTTCGCTGAAAACAGCGCGCCACCCAGCTTTTCTTACTGGCACGTATGGACTGATCCTCAAGGCGTTAGCCACCAGAAGAAATGTAAAATTCGCAATTTCGTTTTGGAAAGCATAGAGCCGCCGGCTGCCCCTCAGTGGCTGAGCCGGCTTAAAACTGAAGGCGCCAGTGTGGTCATTAGTGTCTTGCCGGTCGGTTGGGTCGGTATCTGGCATGAAAATCCCAAGCCACAATGGATCATTCCAATTTCCGGACGCTGGTATGTTGAAACCATGGATGGCCAGCGCGTAGAAATGGGACCGGGCGATGTGTCGTTCGGCGAGGACCAGAAAACGAAGCCTGATGCCAACGGTCACAAGGGACACTTGTCTGGCACAGTCGGAAATGAGCCTTGTGTGCTGATGATGATCCAGATTAAAGATTCTCCGACAGTCAACCAACCGTGTCGCTTCGATTGAGGTGTGTCTAAGAACTTCAAAGATCTTTCAGAACCGGAAATCCTTGCCCTCGCTATTTCTAACGAAGAAACAGATGGCCGGATCTACGCTGACTTTGCAGCGCGTTTGAAGGATAACTACCCCGCAACAGCTGAAGTCTTCAAAGAGATGGAAGCCGAAGAAGATACTCACCGGCGCAGGTTGATCGATGAGTTCCGGCGTCGCTTTGGCGAACACATTCCGCTCATTCGCCGCGAAGACGTGAAGGGATTCATCACCCGAAAACCCGTCTGGTTGATTCGAAGCCTTGGCATAGAGACCGTGCGTCGTTATGCGGAATCCATGGAGGCGGAAACGCAGCATTTCTACGAACGAGCCGCCGCCAGAGTGAGCGATGCCTCAACACGAAAGCTCCTGGGCGATCTCGCGGAAGCAGAGCGCCACCATGTAGAGGTTGCCGATGAGTTGGAGAAAGAACACCTCACACCTGAAGCCAGGACGCAAGAAGACAGAGCACACCGCCGCTTGTTTGTCCTGCAAATCGTGCAGCCCGGCCTAAGCGGGTTGATGGACGGCTCGGTCTCGACGCTTGCTCCGGTCTTTGCAGCTGCATTCGCTACACGAAGTAGCCATGCCGCGCTGCTCGTTGGCCTGGCAGCAAGTCTCGGAGCGGGAATTTCAATGGGGTTTGCCGAAGCCCTGTCCGATGATGGCAGCCTGACCGGTCGTGGGAAACCTCTATTGCGCGGGATTGTCTGCGGCTTGATGACAACCGCCGGAGGCATCGGCCACGCGCTTCCATTTCTAATTCCAAACTTTCGCGTGGCAACAGGTCTCGCGGTGTTAGTCGTTGCGATCGAGCTCCTGGTCATTAGCTGGATTCGCAACCGCTACATGGATACGCCGTTCCTCCGTGCAGCTTTCCAGGTGATCATCGGCGGCGTCTGTGTATTTATCGTTGGCATCCTAATCGGCAGCTCCTGATGAGCCACGATGCCGCTTCGGGAATCTCCCGAAAGAGGGAGCGCAACTCACCTCGAATTATTTAACTCAAAAACTAACGTGTGCGCAGTAGCAGTTGATTTGCTCAACCCGCATCGTTGTAGCATGACGAGCCGAAGCATCGACGATCATGACATCGACGAGGCACTTTGGGTCGCTTACCGATGCTATGATAAGAGCGCGGTGACGGAGAACTTGCTTCGCCGTTATTTGCCGGAGCTTACCTTCATCCCAAATGTAAGGGCGGATCGTGGCGCAGTTCGCGAATCGGTTGGCAATGAAGGTACCTCGGACACGATCGCAGCCGTTGCGCGCGCAAGAACTTTAACCGAACCGGTCACACACGCTGGAAGAGCCTAGGGACGTGAACGACGCGACGAAGCATCTTCGTGCGGCCGGGCGAAGATTCGCTATGGCGCTAGGTGGGATGAAGTGATGTTTTAATAGTGCTGTGCGCGGCGAAAGCGAAAGTTTTGTGATGAACACGAGGCGTGAATTCCTTCGGACTACTGGATTCGCCGCGGGCGCGCTGTTGTTTCCGCCAAAAAACATTTTCGCAACTGAAGGCGAACCCGCTGCCGATTACACGGTGCGCATCAAGGCTGCTCCCATCGAAATTGCGCCTAACGAAATCCTCTCGACGATTACCTACAATGGCCAGTTCCCCGGCCCGCTGATTCGCTTCCGGGAAGGCCGCGAAGTGACCGTCGATATTTTCAATGAGACCGATACACCCGAGCAGTTGCATTGGCATGGCCAGATCGTCTCGACCGATGTCGATGGCGCCGCTGAGGAAGGCACGCCTTACATTCCTGCGCATGGTCACCGCGGTATCAGGTTCACGCCCAAGCCGAGCGGCCTGCGCTTCTATCACACGCACAATCGCGCCGGGGCAGATCTCTCCGCCGGCCAATACAGCGGCCAGGTTGGACCGGTTTACATCGAGCCGAAAGAAAATCCTGGCCGTTA
>DASTZJ010000407.1:0-4595 GCA_035764345.1 Candidatus Udaeobacter sp. | reverse complement strand
CTTCCCAAAGCAAAACGAGAACAGCGAAAAATGCAGTTGCCAGTAGGAACCGTTTCATTTAGCAGCAATAGCCTCGGCTTGACCAAGGCTCTTCAACGCCTTCGTAATTCGTGTGGCGTGAGCGGCAAGATCGACGCTGTTGATGTCACGCGGTCGCGGCAGATTCACCGGAAATTCCTCATGAATGCGACCGGGATGCGGCGAAAAGAGCAGAACGCGATCGCCCAGACACGCGGCTTCGCGGACATTGTGCGTGACGAATACGATGGTTTTGCGACGGGCTTTCCAAATCTCTTGAATGTCGCCGTAAAGTTGTTCGCGTGTGAGAGCATCTAGCGCGGCAAATGGCTCGTCCATGAGAAGCACGCGCGGATTGGGCGCCAGCGCGCGTGCGAGTGAGACGCGCTGCTTCATTCCACCGGAAAGCTCATGAATATTGGCATGTTCGAATCGGCTGAGGCCAACCAGCTCCAAATAATACTTGGCGACCTGGCGCCGGTCTCTATTTGTCAGATTTGGTTTAAGCTTTAGCCCGAAGAGAACATTCCCAAAGACGTCCAGCCACGGAAAAAGCGCAGGTTCCTGAAACATGACGAGTCGTTCGCGGCCAGGTCCCGTGACCGGCTTGCCATCGGCCAGCACCGTGCCGGAGTCGGGTTTTTCCAAGCCAGCGATGATATTGAGCAAGGTCGTTTTGCCGCAGCCACTGGCACCCACCAAACAAACAAACTCAGCTTCGGCAACGTTCAGGCTCACCCGATCCAAGGCGAGTACGGGCCCAGACGCGCTTTGAAAATTCTTCGACACGTTCTCGATCGCGAGCTTTGAGGGCGCAATGACCTGGAGCTCCTCAGTAGCTGAGGAATGGTGACGGCCAGCTCGGAGCATTACGGAGCTTCGATCAGCTTGGACGTGTCTGTCGAGCCTTTTAAGAAACCTGCGTCTTTTCCATCTCGCACCGATTTGGTAATCAAATCGCGGGACACTTCACTCGTGAATTGAATCCGCTTCCACGCTTGTGCGACAGCGTCTGGCGAGAAGTCAGCCCGCGTTTCCGCCTTCAATTCGTCGATCAATAACTTCTGTGCTTCTGCTTCATTCTGCTGAATCCATTTCGTTAACTCCACATTCGCGTCTGCGATTTTCTTTGCGAAGTCGCGTCGATCACGCAGGAACTTCACGCTGGAAACAAGCCACGTGGTGATGGTGTCCTTGTCTTCGAGAAAAACGCGCGCCTTCGCGTCGCGTTCCAGGCGTGTCACCCAGGGCTCGACTGTCCAAACGGCATCGACTCCGCCGCTTTGGAAGAGTCCGAGCTGATCTGGGTTGGCGGTTGGGATTACCGTCACGTCGCCGCCGGTTTGAGTGACGTGGAAACCGTGCGCTTTCAACCACGCTCGGCAGGAAATGTCCTGCGTGTTGCCGAGTTGTGGTGTAGCAATTTTCTTTCCGCGGAAATCAGTCGGCGCTTTGATAGGCGAATCAGCTTTTACTACCAGGGCAGCACCGGCATTGGCTGCACCGCAAATGACACGGATCTCCTCCCCGTTCGATTTGAAGTAGGCGTTGAGCGCAGGACTCGGGCCGACGTAGGTGACGTCGAGCGACCCAGCGAAGATCGCTTCCATCGCCGACGGCCCTGCATTGTACGTAAACCATTGAATGTCGATATTGGGTCCGAGCCGCTTTTCAAACCAGCCGTTCCCTTGCCGCGAGAGCGCGTGTGCGATTACACCCTGCGCATGGGTGATGTTTGGAAAATGCCCGAATCGAATCGTGGCCTTCTCTTGCGCAGCCACAAACGATGCACAAAGCAGGAACATTCCAATAATTGCTGTTATTTTTATTTTCATACTTGCTTTCGATAGCCAGAGCGCGCTCACAAACTGGCAAAACAGTCCGTGTCCTGACCGAGACGCTCAATTATGCAATGTAATTCATGACGAGACACCAACGGGTGGCGCTTGTAGCTAAAGCAGATAGGCAGAGATTTTCCATAGCGAACGAGGCATTTAATAGCTGGTCTGACTCAGAATTTAAAGTTCAGATTCGCCTGGAATATTTGATACTGGTCGATCGGATTGATGGTTATGTCGCCAAGTCCGCCTGTGCCGTAGGAGCCGTTGATACGCCAGGCATACGAGTAGGTGATGTTGAAGAGTACTGCATCAGCCAGCATGTATCCGGCTGTCAGGACGGGGCCTTGCAAATTGAGTCGGCTGTTGAACAGGTCTGAATCGATCAGGTTCGGATCCAGCGAGAATTGTTCCTGGTGTTGCCAATAACCCTCGATCTGCCAATCGTGTTTCTTCTTTAGCTGACCAATGCCGAGACCAGCTTGATAAGCGTAGCGTTGGCCACCGCCGCCTGGATGGCCTGCCGCTGTAGCGCGATCGTCAGCCTCAAAGTTCGTGGCGAAATCTCCAAAGATGCGCATGGGAATTTTCCCGACTTTCCAGCCGATCTCGGCGGGCATGTCGAAAACCAGTAGACTGTTAATACCTGTTTGATTGCCACCCGGGTCGCCTGAGAAATGGACGTTAAACGTGTTGCCGTCGCCAGTGTAGTTGTAGAGGGTTGGCGCGAGCTGGAAGTAAAACTTCTTGGGGAAATCAAACTTCGCTCCGACCTGCCAGCCGAGGAGGAATGCATTGGCGGTCGGGGTGAGCTGTTTCTCACCGCCTATTGGCTGCGTCGTTGTTCCACGTGGGCCAATTGGGTTTGACGGGTTAGAATCGTCATAAACAAACTGACCGAAGTTCGCGAAGACATCGATTTTGAGGAGCGGTTCCGGTGAAGGTGGCGGGGCTACACTTTTCCCGTCCTTGCTGTAAGACACTGGAGCCGCTTCGCCGCCGATGGTGAACGTGTGTTTCCACTGTTCGGCCAAGCCTTCCGGGTTGATGTCCTCATCCCACACCATCCGCGTATAAATGAACGGGTTCGGCATTTTTCCGCCCGTGAATGTAAACCCGGGGAAGCCTTTGTAGCCTCCGTATGCCTGGCCGATAAAGACGCCGTCACTACCTTTTGCGAACGGTCCGCCGCCACCCGGTGAGTCAGTAGATGTGTCGTCACCAAACGTTACGTTCGTTGAGCGTGCGTTGGCACTTGTCTCTAACCGAACCCCAAAGAACCAATCATCCAGAACCGTTCCCCGCAGACCTATGCGGAGGCGATAGCGTTCACGCTCGCGCTCCTGCCAGTCATTTGCGTTATCCTGACCAAACTGAAAGTGGTCGGGAAGTCTGCCACCGCGGTATTCGTAGCGCAGGCGCAGATCACCGAAGAGCTCCAATTCAGTGATTGCCGGGAACAATTTCCATTTTGTGGCACTCTCTACCTCGGGCACGAGTTTTTCGACGTATGTCTTTCCTTCGCTGCTCACTTCCGTCTTGGTTTTGCCTTCTGCCCCAACTACAGGCGCCCATTCCGTGCGCTTCTTTAATCCCGCAACCTCCTGTTCGAGTTCGGCATTCCGCTTTTGTAGCTGGCTGACGGCCTGTTCTAGCTTTTGCAGCCGCTCAGCATCGGATCCTTGAGCTCTTAGCGGCTGTGCCGCCAGTGAAAGAAGGACAGCTAGACTCGCGCCGACTGCCCGTAAGAGGGTTTTCTTGGTGAACATTTGTTTCTCCTTTATGATTGATGGTTGAATCGAGAGGCAGAACCGCTCGGTTATAATCCGAACGTGGGCAAAACTACAAGCAATTGCGTTTACGGAGTTTCGATCAGTTTCGAGGTGTCTGTCGATTGACATAACTTGTCTCCTATCTAGCCGCAGTTTTCGCACGGCCATTGTGTGACTGGCTCCCGCGGGACCCTGAAAATCGTTTCAATGTCTCTACTCTGCTCCTGCCATGAAGCGGCGGCGCGTCCCCTTTGGACAAGATCGATGCGAGCGGGATCGATCGGTGGAGGAAAGGGGGCGTGACTTTATCGCGACGGTATTTGCGAAGCGTGACCTCGACGATGTCTGCAAGAGTGAAGAGGTCGAGCACCGTGCTGATGGCGTTTCGAACGTCGAGCATCAACATTCGCAGGCCGCAGTGGACTTCGTCCGGACAAGAGCACCGCGCATAGGATGTCTGACTCACGCACCGAATCGGCGCCAGAGGTCCGTCGATCAATCGGATGACGCCGCCAAACTTTATGCGGCGCATCGGGCGCGCGAGTGAGTAGCCGCCGAACTTTCCGCGCCTGCTTTTTACATATCCTGCCGCTTTGAGCTGCGCGAAGATCTGCTCAAGGAATTTGATCGGCAGTTTTTCTTTCGCGGCTAGCTCGCTCACTTGCAGCATGGGCCAGCCGAGTTCTGAAGCGATTCCGAGATCGATCAGAGCTCGGAGCGCATATTCGCCGCGTTTGGAAACGTTCATGCCTGGTTTCTATGCGTGCGTACCACGCGGGGACTCATGTCCATTGGCGACGCAGTTGCCGTTGGAGGAACCAGGCGTGCTAAGGAGAGGCAAATCGATCCGACCATTCATTTTGTGTTTGGTTCTTTATCTATTCAAAATGTCTACTAGATTGGTATGATTTGGAAATCATACTAAATTACTAGGAAATTATGCAAGTAATTTTTTAGCATCCGCCAC
>DASTZJ010000406.1:0-2289 GCA_035764345.1 Candidatus Udaeobacter sp. | reverse complement strand
GTCTTCGCATTGCTGTGGCTACTTGCCCCACTCAATCTACTGGCCGCATTACGGCTCCTGGGTAACGCGAATTACCTGCAAGCATTTGAGCCGAATCGATTGCAGGCGATGGCCCGACTGCATCTCGGCGCGAATTTCGACGCCTATTATGTCGGTCTGCCTTTTTTCGGATTGGCCGCCACCGTTTGCGCCTGGTTGTGGCTTAAGTCGAACTATATTCCAAGAGGATTGTCGATCTTCGGTGTAATCGCGTCCGCCTGGTGCGTACTCTGCGCTTTCATTTTTCTCGTTTTTCCGCACTTCAACAAAATCGTGAACGACTACATATTCGATTCGCCGATGGCCATCTTTGAATTGATCGTGAGCTTCTGGCTTCTGTTTAAGGGATTACGGCCATCTACGACGGTTATGACCCCGCAGCGAATCGCGGACCATGCACCACATTAGAATATTTAATCACCAACCTCAGTATAGACTCTGATGAAAACAGTTATTGCTCTTAGCACATGTTCGTTCCTAGTTGCCGGGTTCATTTTTGCATCCTCTCTGCAGGAACAAAACAAGGCGATCGCAAGACGCGCATTCGACGAGATCCTCAGCGCTGGACGATACGAACTCGCTGAACAACTTTACGCCAAGGATTTCGTCAACCACGGCATCCGTTCTAATAGCAGCTTGGAGGAAGACCAGGCAGCGCTGAAAGGTTGGCACGCGGCATTTCCCGACGTTGTCATCGTGCCCGAGAAGTTGATCGCCGAAGACGACTTAGTCACGATCTATTGGATTGCGCGCGGCACCAACACCGGCACAGGTAACGGGCTTCCTGCAACAGGTAAAAAGGCGGAACTGGCTGGGATTACAATCTGGCGGATCGTCGATGGCAAAATCAAAGAGGAGTGGTCCGCATTTGATCAACTTTCAATGATGAAACAGCTGGGACTATTTCCGGCCAGTAAGTGACTACCGCTAGCTAAAAAGGCGATACATATAACAACAAAGACGAAAGAAAAGTTATGAACGATGACATAAAACCAAAGCCCCGTCGTAAACGATGGAAGGGTATCCTGAAGTGGACTTCACTCGCGATCTTACTCGCGTTGTTCGTGGGAATAATCTTGCTCTTTGTCGCCTATTGGAGGTCCACCAACGACTGTGATCAGCTCGCCGCGGCGCAAGGCGACAAGATGAAAGCCATTGTTTATTGTGACTACGGCGTGTCCAACCTTAAGCTTGAGGACATTGCAAAACCGGTTCCGAATGACGACCAGATCCTCGTAAAAGTTCGCGCGGCTTCGGTCAATCCATACGACTGGCACTTCATCGAAGGCACGCCTTATATCATTCGCTTGGGGATTGGCCTGCGAAAGCCAAAGGACACGCGCTTGGGCGTTGATTTTGCAGGAACGGTCGAAGCGGTGGGTAAGAATGTCACGAGCTTCAAACCCGGTGATGAAGTATTCGGCGGGAGAGATGGCGCGTTCGCTGAATACGTAACGCCTCGCGCGGCGGGATCAGTGACGTTGAAACCGGCTAATATCACGTTCGAACAAGCCGCATCGGTGAACATAGCGGGCATGACCGCGTTGCAGGCTGTTCGCGACAGAGGAAAGGTTCAACCGGGACAGAGAGTCTTGATTAACGGCGCATCGGGCGGTGTCGGCACGTTCGCCGTGCAAATCGCGAAATCATTCGGCGCGGATGTGACTGGTGTATGCAGCACGAGGAATATCGAACTCGTGCAATCGCTTGGTGCGGATCACGTCATCGATTACACAAGAGAAGACTTCACGAAAGGCTCGGACCATTACGATGTGATTCTCGACAACGTGGCGAACCATTCGTTATCGAAATGCCGGCGAGTCTTAACTCCTAACGGAAAATACGTCATGATCGGCGGTGGCGGAGCAAAGGAGCAGGGAATATTCGGGGTTATGCTTCGCCCGCTCCAGGCGATGGTGTTGTCAAAATTCGTCGATCAACAAATGGGAATGATGATGGCCCAACCAAGTCAGAAGGATATGGGCACCCTAGCTGATCTCATGCAGTCCGGGAAAGTGACGCCGGTCATCGACCGGAGTTATAAGCTGAGCGAAGTCCCCGAAGCGATCCGGTATCTGGAAGAAGGCCACGCTCGAGGAAAAGTAGTTGTAACTGCGGAGTAGCAACGAGAGGTGCCACGGTTCGAGTTGTAGTCGCCTCGCTGTGCCGAGGCGCTTTGGTGTGCTCACTCAACACGGCGACCCAGCGCCGTGGCTACAGTGCCGTGTGTTATTCGTTGTCCGGGTTTGG
>DASTZJ010000405.1:0-3858 GCA_035764345.1 Candidatus Udaeobacter sp. | reverse complement strand
GCTTTGCGCTGCATAATCGTATTCGCATGGATACGGGACGCATTCGTCAAGCGCCATTGCGATATCGCCGCCGAGCAGCATCTGAATTTCCATGGCGATCTCTGGTGAAATGAATGCTCGCGTGCCGTCGATATGATTTTGAAATTCGACACCCCCATCGGTGATTTTCCGCAATTTGGACAACGAAAAAATCTGGTATCCGCCGCTGTCAGTCAGAATAGGGCCGCCCCAATTCATAAAGTTGTGCAGGCCGCCAAAATGTTTAATCACATCCAGTCCCGGCCTAACGAATAGATGATACGTATTTCCAAGAATGATTTGGGCATTGAGTTCACACAGCTCCCGTGGGCTGACGCCCTTGACCGAACCTTGCGTCCCCACTGGCATGAATGCCGGCGTATCGATCTCGCCATGCGCGGTCGTTAGGCGTCCACGCCGGGCTCTCGATTCTTTGTCTCGCGCCAAAACTACAAACATTGGCGACATGTTCGCACATTGTCTGTGTGGCGCACGCGTCACCCCATCCATTCGTGCGCGCGCGAAAATATTCTTTGCAGATCGCGATCTTCCCTCTATATTCGGCGGCTTACCGCATCAGGCGCGTGAGAGAGTTTGTTGCGCGGCCTGGGCGGATTTTTTGTCGCCCCGCGCACGACGCTTTTGGCGGCGCTTTGTTTTGAGATTTGGAAAATGCCCACGATTAATCAACTGATCCGAAAAGGACGCCGGAAAGTGTCGGTGAAGTCGAAGTCACCGGCGCTGGCCGATTGTCCACAACGTCGTGGAGTGTGTGTGCAGGTGATGACGCGCACCCCCAAGAAGCCGAATTCTGCGTTGCGCAAAGTGGCAAAAGTACGGTTGACGAATGGCCAGGAAGTGATTGCCTACATTCCGGGCGAGGGGCATAATCTACAGGAGCACTCGATCGTGCTTGTACGCGGGGGACGCGTGAAGGATTTACCGGGTGTCCGCTATCATATTGTGCGCGGGACGCTCGACGCGTTGGGCGTTGATGGACGCCGGCGTGGCCGCTCTAAATATGGGGCGAAGCGGCCGAAAGCTGGTGCTGGCGGAGGCGGCGCAGCGAAAGAAGCCGCCGCCGAAAAGAAATAACATTGGATAGGAAGATCGACGATGTCGCGACGGAAAAGAGTTTACAAGAAAGAGGAGCGTGTCGATTCCCGCTATGGGAGTCCGGCGGTGGCCCGCCTCATTACAACGGTGATGAATCGCGGCAAGAAATCGTTGGCGGAGCGGATTGTGTACAAAGCGATCGACAAATCCCGCGAAGGTTCTGATTCGGTCGATCCGTTGGAAGTTGTAAATAAAGCGATCGAGAATGTCCGTCCGCGATTGGAAGTAAAATCACGCCGAGTCGGCGGAGCAACTTATCAGGTCCCGATGGAGGTGACGCCCGCGCGACAGATTTCTCTGGCTACTCGGTGGATCGTCCAGTACGCGGACAATCGCAAAGGAATGCCCATGGCCGACGCCCTGGCGCAGGAAATAAAGGATGCCGCCGCCGGCCAGGGAAACGCGATCAAGAAACGCGAAGACACTCATAAAATGGCGCAAGCGAACCGCGCGTTTGCGCATTTCAGATGGTGACGACTATGGCGACGGCGACGATGGAACAGAAAAAGACTCCGGCGAAAAATCCAAACTCGCCGAATCGCAAGTTCCCGCTGGAGCGAACACGGAACATCGGCATCGCAGCGCATATCGACGCCGGCAAGACGACGATTACTGAGCGCGTGTTGTTTTACACCGGCATGATCCACAAGATGGGCGAGGTGCATGAGGGCACGACGGTCACCGACTGGATGGAGCAGGAACGCGAACGCGGAATTACGATTACTTCTGCTGCAACAACGTGTACCTGGGCCCAACGCAAGGAAGAGGGCGTTTATAAAATTTTCGAAGGCGTCAAGCAGCGGATCAACATCATTGATACGCCGGGACACGTTGACTTCACCGCGGAGGTAGAACGCTCATTGCGCGTGCTCGATGGGGCGATCGCCGTTTTCGACGGCGTGGCGGGTGTGCAGCCGCAATCAGAAACAGTCTGGCGTCAGGCGACCAAATACAACGTGCCGCGTCTGGCGTTTATCAACAAAATGGACCGAGTCGGTGCGGACTTTGAAATGTCGGTGGACAGCATCCACAAAAAACTTGGCGCGAACGCATGGCCGGTTTTGCTGCCGCTGGGCAGGGAAGATCAGCTGCGGGGCCAACTCGACGTCATTAACAAGAAGGCAATCATTTATTCCGAGAACGATCAGCTCGGATCGACATATGAAGTTACTGATTTGCCGAAGGAGTATGTTGAGATTGTTGACAAGGCTTACAATGATCTGGTCGAACAAGTTTCAAATATCGACGACGATGTTGCCGAGGCCGTCATCCATGAAAAGCCGGTCACGCCAGAGCTGTTGAAGGCTGGAATTCGCCGGCAAACAATTGCCAACAAGTTTGTGCCGGTTATCGGCGGGTCGGCGCTGAAAAACATTGGTATCCAGTATTTGGTCGACGCGGTGGTCGATTATCTTCCGAGCCCGCTGGACATCCCACCGGCGAAGGGTCAGGACCCCGATACCGGCGAGCCGATCGAAGCGCCGACCGATGACAACGGCAACTTTTGCTCGCTGGCCTTTAAGCTTTGGAGCGATCCGTTCGTTGGGAAACTGGTTTTCTTCCGTGTTTATTCCGGCACGCTGAGCAAGGGCGACACCGTTTACAACCCGCGCACGAACAAACGCGAACGCATTTCGCGGTTGATCCAGATTCAGGCAGACAAGCGCGAAGACATTGAGACATGTTACTCCGGTGATATCGCGGCGATCGTTGGCATCAAGAACATCACCACCGGCGACACGTTGTGCGACGAGGATCATCCGATCCTTCTCGAACCGCCGTCTTTCCCTGATCCCGTCATTTCGATGGCAATTGAGCCGAAGACAAAATTGGACCAGGAAAAAATGGCGACTGCGCTTCAACGCCTCGCTGAAGAAGACCCAACATTCCGCGTCTATACGCACGAAGACACTGGTCAGACGATCATCGCCGGGATGGGCGAGCTGCACTTGGAAATCATTCGCGACCGGATGTTCCGCGAATTCAAGGTGGACGCAAACGCAGGCAAGCCTCAGATCGCGTATCGCGAAACGATCACGACCAATGCGCACGGCGTCGGAAAACTAATTAAGCAATCGGGCGGCCGCGGCCAGTATGGACACGTGGAAGTGGACATGCGGCCAACCGAGCGCAGCAAGGGGCTGAGGATCGAGAACAAAATTGTCGGTGGCATCATTCCGCGCGAATATATTCCCGCGGTCAAGAAAGGCATCGAAGAAGCGGTACTGAACGGCGTTCTAGGCGGTTATCCTGTTGTCGATGTTGAGGTCGATATCGTTTACGGCTCGTTCCACGAAGTCGATTCCAGCGAGCTCGCATTCAAGATGGCGGCGATCTTCGCCATGAAAGATGGATTTAAACAGGGCAAACCGATTTTGCTAGAGCCGATCATGAAAGTAGAAAACATCACGCCGGACGAATTTCAGGGTGACATTTGCGGCGATTTGAGTCGGCGTCGTGGCAGCATCAACAATATCGAATCGCGCAGCGGTCTGGCGATCATTCACGCCGAGGTTCCGCTCGCGGAACTGTTCGGCTATGCGACTGCAATTCGCTCATTGTCGAAAGGGCGCTCGAGTTACTCGATGGAGCCATCTCACTTCGCACCGGTACCGGCGAACCTTGTTCCGGCCATTCTCGACCAGAAAGAGGCCAAATGAGTAATGGCCAGCGCATCCGGATTCGCCTGAAGGCGTTCGATCACCGCATGCTCGATCAATCTGC
>DASTZJ010000404.1:0-7785 GCA_035764345.1 Candidatus Udaeobacter sp. | reverse complement strand
GCGCCAGGCACATTTGTGATGCGATTGGCAAGCAATCCCCCGGTGCAGGATTCTGCAACCGCCAGCGTCCGATTGCGCTTCGCCAGCAGTTCTACGATCACTTCCTCCAGCGTTTCGCCCGTAGCAGAAAAGATCGATGGTCCCAGCGTCGATTTGATGATGGCGTCTGCCTCTTCGATCGCTTTCGATTTTCCGACAATGCGCACTTCGACTTCGCCCGGACGCGCGCAGTAGCCCAACTCAACTCCCGGAATTGCAAGCACGTGGTCGCCGATCGCTTCCTCGACCAGCGACTCACCCTTGTCGGCAATCTTATAGAGGCGCCGCTCGATCAAAGCCGAAACTGGGACGATCGAGCGCAGAATCGGAATCGCAAACGCCCGAAACATAGGCTGAAGCTCGCGCGGAGGCCCGGGCAACACGAAAAGATGCGGAGACTGAATCTTTGCATTGATGTTCGCTCGCAAATAAAGGCCGGGCGCGCTTCCATTCTGGTTCGCCAGGACCTCTGCGCCTGCGGGAACGTCAGCCTGCCGCGCGATGCCGGAAGTCCATTTGATTCCGCGCACTCGAAGTCTTTGCCGAAGCGAAGCCAGCAACTCCGAAGACTGTCGGAGCTCCAACCCGAGGAGATCGGCAACCATCTCGCGTGTTATGTCGTCACTGGTTGGACCGAGACCGCCGGTCACAAAAAGAATCTCACAACGTGAAAGTAATTCGGCGAGAGTTGCTTGAATCGCCTCTGTATCGCCAACTGTGCGCCGCTCCTCGATCCGCAAACCCAAGGGAAAAATCTCGCGCGCGATGAAGGCAAGATGTGCGTCCTCCACATCGCCAAGCAAAAGCTCCGTACCGGTGTTAAGGAGGGCAACGCGCATGAAAAGAAGTGAAACGTTACAAAGTTACAATGTTAACGGGAGCGGTAACCCTTTTAACGTCGTAACGCTTTTAACTTTTTAACCTGCCACGAAAACCTTCGGGGCTAGGCCGCGCTCTTGTCCTGTTTCTTGCGAATCAGCGGAAGTCTTTTGCCTTCCACTACCGCCCGATTGATTGTGACCTCGGCGATATCTTCCCGGCTCGGCACATCGTACATGATATCAAGCATGATGCGCTCGAGCATGGAACGCAACGCGCGCGCGCCCGTTCCCTTTGTGACTGCCTGCGCCGCCAGAGCGCGCAAAGCATCCTTGGTGACCGTTAAACGCACGCCTTCCATTGAGAAAAGCTTCGTGTACTGCTTCACCATCGCGTTCTTTGTCTCGGTCAAAATCGCCACCATTTCTTCTTCGGTCAGCGCATCGAGCGAGCTGACGACCGGTAATCGCCCGATGAATTCGGGAATCATTCCGAAAGCGAGCAGATCTTCCGGTTCCACATGGCGAATGGCTTGCTTTCGCAGCGCCTCCTCAACTTCGAGTGTGGGGCTGCCGAACCCCATCACTTTTTGGCCGATGCGTTTTTGAATAATTTTGTCGAGGCCGATGAATGCACCGCCACAAATGAAGAGAATTTTCTCGGTATTAACCTGGATGTACTCCTGATGTGGATGCTTGCGTCCCCCCTGTGGCGGAACATTGCAAGTGCTGCCTTCCAAAATTTTCAATAGAGCCTGCTGCACTCCTTCGCCGGAGACATCGCGAGTAATGCTCACGTTGTCAGTTTTGCGGCCGATCTTGTCGATTTCGTCGATGTAAACGATACCGATCTCCGCGCGTTTCACATCGTAATCCGCATTCTGCAGGAGTCGCAGAATAATGTTTTCGACGTCTTCACCAACGTAGCCCGCTTCGGTCAGTGTCGTCGCATCAGCAATGCAAAATGGTACATCGAGAATCCGCGCCAGTGTCTTAGCGAGTAAGGTTTTTCCAGAGCCGGTGGGGCCGATTAGCAAAATGTTGCTCTTCTCAATCTCAACGTCAGCAAACGGATCTGGCTGAAACGCGGCGGACGCGTCGGCCGGTTGGGAAGCTTGCAACACCCGTTTGTAGTGATTGTGGACAGCTACCGATAACGTTTTTTTCGCGACGTCCTGGCCGATGACATACTGATCCAGGGCGCGCCGGATTTCCGCCGGCTTGGGCACGCGGATGTTGGAGGACTGGCGGCGCGCATCTTCGTTGAGCTCTTTATCGAGGATGCTTTTGCAAACGTTTATGCAACTATCGCAGATGTAGACGCCTGGTCCGGCGATCAATTTGCGAACCTCCGCATGGCTCTTGCCACAAAACGAGCACATGGTGAGGTTGGAAGCGCGGGCCATATTTTTTAAGAAGCTCTCCTATCCTCCGACTTTTCGAGGCAAAGCGGTTTCAGCCACTTCCACTGACCGATCGCCGGAAGGAGGAGTCGCGCCATCGAGCAGCTTCACCTCCTTGCGAGACTTAATTACTTCGTCCACCAAACCGTACGCTTTCGCTTCCTGGGCGGACATATAATAATCGCGATCCGAATCGATCCGCACTTGCTCTTCAGATTTGCCGGTGTGCTGCGCGATGATTTTGATGAGGCGCTTTTTCAGCTTGAACATGTAATCGACCTGACGTTCCACATCGCTTGCCGCTCCCTGCGCGCCTCCGGAAACCTGATGGATCATGATATCGGAATTTGGAAGCGCGAAACGCTTACCTTTCGTTCCTGCACAGAGCAGCACAGCAGCCATGCTCGCAGCCATCCCGAGGCAATAGGTCGTCACGTCGCATGTCAGAAACTGCATCGTATCATACACCGCAAGGCCCGCAGTTACTGAGCCGCCGGGCGAATTGATATAGATGTTGATGTCTTTTTTCGAGTCCTCCATTTGCAAAAACAGCAACTGCGCAATGACAAGGTTAGCAATGTGATCGTCCATCGGCGTTCCGATAAAAACGATTCGGTCTTTAAGTAGTCGCGAATAGATATCGTAGCTGCGCTCGCCCCGGCCAGTCTGCTCCACGACCATCGGAATCAGCACCTGCGAAAGATTTTCGTTCGATACACTCATGATTTTTCTTCTTTAACAGCGGGTTCTTGCGCTGCTTCGATGCTAACATTCGCCTTCAGGAAATCAAGAGTCTTGCCCAGCAGCATCTGTTCCGCAAACGCGTCCAGACCATCGTGTTCCTGCAGTTCCTTGCGCATTTTTTCCACTGGAACATTATACCGCGCCGCTTCCTCACGAAGCCGCGCATTGATGTCTTCTCGCGAAACCTGGATGTTTTCGCACTCGGCAATGCGATGCAGAATGAAGTTGGTTTTCAAACGGTGAGCAGCAAGCCCGGCGGCGCTTTCGATAAGCTCCTTCTCCTTGTCCTTTAACATCTCATCAGGAACACCGCGTTCCCGGTTTCGTTGCACGAGGTCTGCCAAAATTCGACGCGTCTCATTTTTTAGCAGAGCGGGCGGCAACTCGAACTGAATCCGCTCGTGCAGGTACTTCACGACCTGCCCTTCTTTCGCTCGTTCGCGCTCATGCTCCTTTTCGTGCGCGAGGTCGTGTTCAATGACCTTGCGCAGATCACCCATGGTCTTTTCAGGGATCAGTTTAGCCGCAAACACATCATCCAAAGCCGGCAATACTTTCTCCTTAATCTCATGGACAGTGACATTGTAATTTGCCTGTTTTCCTGCCAGTTCCTTTACCGGAAAATCCGTCGCGAAATCGACAGTTACCGCGCGCGTCTCGCCCGGCTTCTGACCGACCATTTGTTCGCAAAATTTCGGCAGGAAATTATCGAGCGCGAGACGCAACCAGAATTTTTTCCCGCCGTGAAGATTCTTGCTGGCCTGAGGCGCAATTTCACTGATTGGTTTGCCTTCGCTGGATCCCTCAAAGTCGATGACGGCGAAGTCGCCGATCTCCAGCCCACGCTCGGGAACATCGACGAAGTCGGCGGATTGATCGCGCAAGCGCTCGATGGCAGCATCGATCTCCGACTCGGAAACTTTCGTCTCCGGCAATTGCACTGGGACGTTCTTGTATTCGGGAAGTTCGAATTCCGGTGCTGTGACAACTGTCGCGCGGAACCGCATCGACTTGTCCTCGCCAAGCTGGACGTCTTCGATATTGGCCAGCGAAGCAACACGCAACTGTTCTTGCTCGATCGCTTCATGATAACTCTTGGAAACGAGCTTCTTGGTTAATTCGTCCCGAATTTCCTTGCGAAATCTCTTCTCGATAACGGCGCGCGGCGCCTTTCCTGGCCGATAACCTGGAATTTTGGCGAAGCGCGCGAAACTGTTGGCGATCGCATCCCATTCTTTGGATACTTCCTCAGGTGGCAGTTCAATTTGCAGCGTCGAGACGGACCCCGGCTGCTTTTCAACTTCGACCTTCATGAAATCACTGTAACGGCGCTCGGCAGGCACCGCAAAATTTGCTGCTGAATATGCTGAACGAGATGGCAGGCACATCCGTCAGATTGCCCACGAAACACCCGAAATGACACGAAATTACAAACCGGTTTGCGCGTACCAACACAGATTGACCCGCGTCAAATATCCGTTCGTTTCTTTCGTGTATTTAGTGGGTTTTCTTCACTATTTCGTAAATCGAGTGAGCTGCGTCAGGACGCACCGCCATTGTCCATTGAGCCTCACAAAAAAATCTGTGGCACGCTCGTGCGTACTGAACTCTTGTCCCATAAATTTTCCTTTTGTCCGAGTGAGCGCACTCACAACGGCACTGTCTCCATAGACGCGGATGCGAACGTCATCGGACTCCATCATCTCGTGAGTAAGAGTGCCCGATTTGATCACTCCAAGAAAACGCTCCTTATCAATGATTCCTCCATCGGCATTGATGATGATCCAGTCATCAGTAACAAATCGTCCAATCGCTTCCGGATCATTCCTAACAATCGCCGCCGTGAATTCCTTCTCCAGATTCAAAATTTCTTCTTCCATGCCGCTTGCTTTCACTTGAGAGAAGCTAAAGGAAGACAGCGCAGCTGCCAATGCGATGCATTTCTGGGGAGCAAAGGCTGCCAGCCTGTTTATCTCGGCAGCTTGCCGAGATCGTTTGCCCATTCACGGTAGTGATTTCTCTGGAATATGCCGTCAACTAAAGGCCAGCGGCTTGTGCTCCTAAGAAAGACACGCGCTTACCTTTCACGTAAACCTCATCGACTTGCGGAAAGCCAAACCAATACGCGATCTCCCGATAATCCTCGCAATCGAAAATTGAGAAGTTCGCCACCTTACCGGATTCCAGCGAGCCGATCTGATCACCCCGGCCTAACGAATAGGCCGAATTGATCGTCGATGCCGCGATAGCTTCCGCTGGCGACAATTTCATTTGGGTGCAAGCGAGGGACAAAATCATCGGCATGGTCGTCGTTGGCGATGAGCCGGGATTGAAGTCAGTCGCAATTACAAGTGCGAGACCGGCTTCGATCATTTCTCGCGCCCGCGGATAATGGGTGGATCCAAGCGCATAGACTGAGCCAGGCAACAAAACCGGTTGAACACCCGCAGAGTTTAACGCCGCGATTCCTCCCTCGTCCGTTTTCTCCAGGTGATCCGCCGTTGTCGCCTTCAATTCGGCCGCCAGCTTTGCCGCGCCTGAATTACTCAGTTGATCAGCGTGAATCCGCAGTTTCAATCCAAGCCTTTTCGCCGCGCTGAGAATCCGCCTCGATTGTTGAACATCGAAGTAGCCGCGCTCGCAAAATACGTCGCAAAATTCGGCGAGACTGTCCGAAGTCACTCGCGACAGCATCTCGTTAACTACGAGATCGACGTATTCATCGGTGCGCATCTTGCGCGGCACCGCGTGTGCGCCGAGGAACGTCGGCACAATTTCGAGCGGCATCTCCTGATTGAGGCGCCTCATAACCCGCAAGATCTTCAGTTCGTCGTCGACCGTGAGGCCGTAGCCCGATTTTGACTCCACAGTTGTCGTTCCGCAGCGCAGGAACCAGTCTGCGTGTCGCTGTGCTTGGGCGAGAAGGTCTGTTTCGGTCGATGCTCGTGTCTTTTCAACAGTTGACCAAATTCCGCCCCCGGCCTTCGCGATTTGCTCATAAGTGTCGCCCCGCGCACGGCGCTCGAAATCGTCCAGGCGATTCCCGGCAAAAACCAAATGTGTGTGCGCATCGACAAATCCGGGGAGAACGACTTTCCCGCGAGCATCGATAACTTCCGCATCGCCGGCCTTGTTCTCGATCTCAGTGCTGGGGCCAACGGCCTCGATCCTCCCGTCGCGAATCAGCATTCCGCCATCGCGAATGATTGCCAGATCGGATAGTTCGCGCCCCATACGTGGCCGCTTGGGACCGGCCAGTGTGATTAACTGGGAAACGTGAAGAACCGCCAGTGACTTCACGATTTGCTTAACTTACTTTCGACAACTTGGCTGATTTTTTGAAACCTTGCTACCGAATCTGCGCAGACGTTTCGGGTTCTCTCGGCAAGCGCCGCCTTGAATTTTTCGTCCTTCAACTGGGCGAGATTGATTCTCACGTTCAGCGCCGCGCCATCGATGCACGCGCGAGTGGCCAGCGCGCCGACACCGACATCGGAGACAGAGGCTGGATTTCCTTTTTCGGCCATTTCAGCCAGCAATTCATAAGATTTCGACGCTGTCTCCATGACCTTCAACGGAACCTCGGCCGCATATTTGGTTGCCTGCTCGATTGCAGTCACGCGCGCAGCTTTGTCTTCAGCCGACTCTTTCGGCAAGGCGAAGGCGTCCATCACTTTGTTGAACGCGGCGGTATCCTCGTCGACCAGCGAGAGCAATTCGTCTTTGAGTTGCTGCGCTTTCACGGCCCGATCGCTGAAATATTCGAGCTTGTCATCCCAGCCGCGTTTTCCCGCCGACAGGTTCGCAACCATTCCGCCCAACGAGGCGCCTAACGCACCCATCAGTGCTGCGACAGAGCCGCCGCCGGGTGCCGGCGAGTCGCTCAGCGTTTCATTGCAAAATTCACGCAGATTCATCTTCACCAGGGAATTCTTTGGCTCGGCAGATTCGATTTTGAATTCAATCACCTTTTCTTTTGGATCGAAAGGTTTCAGTTCGCTCAAGCCCATTGAGCGAATGGCGATGTCGATTAACTCCTCTTCCGAAGCGCCCTCCGACCATCGCTGTTTGCGGAGAAAATAGCGGCCGGCATCCACAAGACATTTCTTCGGCACCATGCCGACGATCTCCGAGCCGGTCACGCGCAGCCCGCGTTTGGCCGCCGATTTGCAACATGCATCAAACGCTGCCTGTAACGGCGTTTGTTCGATATTGGTCAGGTTCATCGAGACTTGCGCGATCCCATATTCCTTTACGAACCAGCCAATCGCCTTGACGTGCTTCAGCATTCCCGGAATCCGAACCGGCTCGCCATTCGCATCCAGCACTGGTTTTCCCGATGGCGTGCCATCTTCAGTTTTCACCCTCCCCTGCTCTCGCACATCAAAGGCAACCGAGTTCGCGCGCCGCACCGATTTCGTGTTCAGATTTGCGTTGTAAGCCACCAGGAAATCGCGAACACCGATTACAGTTGCCCCTGATCTTTCATTGAACGCATCGGGCCCAAAATCTGGTTTCCATTCGGGCTGTCTTATTTTTTCGAAGAACCCTTCGTATTCACCTGCGCGAATTACCGATAAATTCGAGCGCGATTTATTTTTCGCCGCTTTTTCGTAGAGATAGACGGGTATCTTCAATTCATCGCCGACACGTTTCCCCAAACGATTTGCACAGGCGATTGCTTCTTCCCAGCTCACGTTGCTTACCGGGATGAATGGGCAAACATCGGTCGCGCCCATGCGCGGATGCGCCCCCTTGTGTTTGCGCATGTCGATTAACTC
>DASTZJ010000403.1:0-4534 GCA_035764345.1 Candidatus Udaeobacter sp. | reverse complement strand
CGCACCGGCTGGAGGAACGACATTCCCTCCATTGCCACTGTAACAACGCGCGCTTGCGCGGTTTTCGCCGCAAGAATTCCGCTACCCAGGTCCATTTGCGAGGTCAACCATCCGCCGAAAATGTCGCCATTTGGATTCGTGTCCTTAGGCATGGCAATCGTTTGAATAACCAGTTCGCCTCTAGGTTGGTCGGGCATTTGAGCGGATAATAGCACAATTCACGGCCTCACAATCGTCCTCTTCCTCTGCTTCTGCTTCCTTTGTCTTTGGAAGAAGATTCAGAGGAAGCGGAAGAGGAAACATTACAAAATCAGCATGCAGTCGCCGTAGCTGTAGAAACGGTAACGTTCGCGAATCGCCTCCTGATAGGCACGGAGTAAAAACTCGCGACCAGCAAATGCGCTGACCAGCATGAGGAGAGTTGAACGCGGCAAATGAAAATTCGTCAGCAGAACATCTACGGCTCGAAATCGATATGACGGATAAATGAAAATATCTGTGGAACCTTCCTGCGCGATCAGCTTTCCGTTGTCGCCTCTGGCCGATTCCAATACGCGTACCACGGTTGTACCCACGGCTACGATTCGTCTGGCGCCATTGATCTTGGCGGCGGCACAAGCCGAGATGGAAAAACGCTCCGCATGCATGCGATGCTCGGCGATGTTCTCCGAGCGTACGGGCAGAAATGTTCCAGTCCCGACGTGCAACGTCACGAACGTGTGCGGAATCTCGTTTAAAGTCTCTGGAGTAAAGTGAAGACCAGCAGTCGGGGCTGCGAGCGCGCCAGGCGTGTGCGCGAAGACGGTCTGGTAACGCGTTGCATCCTCGGTGTCGCTTTGGCGTTGGATATAAGGCGGCAATGGCAGCGATCCGCCAGAGTAAAGATCGATATCTTCGTTTAACACCACAATGCGCTCACCATCAGGCGTGGTCGCCTCTACGCGTAACGTCGCATTATCGATCATTGCAGTAGCGCCCACGCGCATTTTACGGCCGGGTTTGACGAGACATTTCCATCGCCGCTGGCCCAGGCGTTCAAGAAACAAAAACTCAATCACGCCATCGTCGGAGAATCGCCTTGCGGGCACCACTTGTGTATCGTTCAAAACAAGGAGATCGGCGGGCTGCAAGAATGTTTTGAGTTCGCGGAATTGGCGATGCTCGATCGTTTGCCTCTCGCGATGCAAAACCATCATTCGAGAATCGCCCCGGCGTTGCGGCGGCCGCTGAGCGATCAACTCCCGAGGCAAATCGTAATCGTAATCGCTCAGCCGCGCGCTCATTTGCTGACTTTGAAGTTACTGTAACGCTCAATCCTTTGCACAAGAGAGAGGGCGCGATGCTTTCGCTCCGCTCCGGGCGAACTTTCCTGTGATAAGAGCTCTTCCATACACTTTCACTTTTTTTCACTCACAAGGAGGCGCATATTTCCTGCGATGGACTCGACGAACCGCGATGCGGTTGACGAACTGCTTCAGACGTACGGGGAAACGGGCGGCATTAATTATCTTGCTGCCGCCGCCGCCCTTCCCTCGCGCCTCGCCATTGAAGCGGCATGCGCTGAATTGATGAGCCTGATGTTTCCGGGCTTTCGTAGCGAAGCGCTCGTGAGCTCGGAAGATCTCGCCGATAGGACTCGCACTCGCATACGAAATTTGCATGCGCGATTGAAAACAGAAATTTGCAGAAGCCTCGGCAAAAGCCCGCCGGATGAAGCAGCAGAAGCAAAAGCGGAAGAGGTGTTGAGTGCGTTTCTAAGGGACTTGCCCTCTGTGCGCCGACTTCTTTGGACAGACATCGATGCTGCCTACGAAGGCGACCCGGCGGCGAGGAGTTATGAAGAAATTATCCTTGCGTATCCCTCGCTCGAGGCCATCGCCATTCATCGAATGGCGCACCTCCTTTACAATAAGGTGCCCCTGATTCCGCGCATCATGACCGAGTGGGCGCACAGCCGTACCGGCATCGACATTCATCCGGGGGCAGAGATCGGCTCGCATTTCTTTATTGATCACGGCACCGGCGTAGTCATCGGTGAAACGACGCAGATCGGCGCGCGTGTTAAGCTTTATCACGCGGTCACACTCGGCGCGCGCAGCTTTCAGAAGGACGAGCACGGCAAAATCAAAAAAGGCGGAAAACGCCATCCAACCGTCGAAGATGAGGTGACGATTTACCCGGGATCAACGATTCTGGGCGGCGAAACCGTCATTGGCGCAAGATCGACAATCGGTGGCAACGTTTTTCTGGTCCAGAGCGTACCGCCCGATTCGCTGGTGTACTACGAAGAGAAACAATTGCGCATTGTGCCAAAGCGAAAACGCAAACCGGCTACAACCCGCGATGAATTTCGGGAATGAACATATGGTAGGGCGCGCCGCTGATTACGCGTATGAGCAAGAGCAAGATTAAGAGGAAGCGGAAGACTCAATGATCTACCTCGATTACAATGCCACAACGCCGCTATGCGACGCGGCGCGTGAAGCGATGCTGCCGTATCTCGACCGGCACTTCGGGAATCCATCGAGCGTCCACGCGGCTGGACGCGAGGCGCGCGCGGCCATCGATAATGCGCGCGACAAGCTTGCCGCATTGCTACGCGTCAAACCGAACGAAATTATCTTCACCAGCGGGGGTACGGAATCATGTAATCTCGCCGTGTTCGGTCTCGCGCGCTCTCGAAGCCAAGGCGGCGGTCACGTGATCTCAGCCAAGATCGAACATCACGCCGTGCTAAACGCTATCGAACATTTGGAAAAGCGTGAAGGCTTTGAAGTCACGTGGCTGAACGTTTCGCGCGATGGAATCATCGATCTTGATCAGCTTGCCGCTGCGGTCCGGCCTGAGACCAGACTCGTTTCCATCATGACTGCCAACAACGAGACGGGCGTGATTCAACCGATGCGCGAAATCTCGCGAATATGCCGCGAGCGCGGCGTCCTGCTGCACAGCGACATGGTGCAATCGTTTGGCAAAATGCCACTCGTCATTCCGAGCCCTTCGACTTCGCTGCGCTCCGCTCAGGATGACATCGGATCGTTAGTCGATGCCGCCAGTTTCGCAGCGCACAAATTCTACGGACCCAAAGGCGTTGGATTTCTTTTCCTGCGCAGCGGTCTTTCGATCCAGCCGATTATGTTCGGCGGCGCGCACGAAAACGAGCGACGACCCGGAACAGAAAATGTCGCCGCAATAGTGGGAATGGCAGCGGCGGCGGAATGGGTCGAGCAAGAGCATGAGAAAGAGCAAGAGAGAGAGAAGAAATTGCGGGATGAACTCTGGACCCGAATTGCGCAGAACGTACCAGATGCAAAACAGAACGGCGCAAACGCGCCGCGGCTGGCAAATACGCTGAACGTGAGCCTGCTTGGAATTGATTCCGAAATGCTGCTCATCGCGCTGGACTTGGAAGGCGTTTGTGCCTCCAGTGGCTCGGCCTGCATGGTCGGATCGGTCGTTGCGTCGCATGTTTTGCTCGCGATGGGTCTGCCGATGGAGAGCGCGCGTTCCGCAGTTCGATTCTCACTCGGTAAATGGACGACAGCCGACGAAATCAAGGCGGCTGGAGACGTGGTGCGGAAGATTGTTGATCGCTTGAACACGCGAAAGAGCGCCTATGCTGTTGCTTAGGCAGCTCGAGTTTGCGTTCCAGATAGTTGTAGGGCAGGCGCTCCGCCTGCCAAATCCCGGGACGGCAACCGGAGCGGTTGCCCTACAATCTCGCGGTCGCGATGTAAGGTTGGAAGCGAACGCAAAAGAAATCTTGCGAGCATTAGGCGCGACAAAGCTTGCCGGCGAACTTCGCGTCGAATGGAATTCGCGTCTCAAAACAGCCGCTGGCCGCGCCGATTACCGCCAGAAACTCATTTCGTTGAATCCGCGGCTATCTGAATACCCAACCGAAATCGATCGGACTTTGCGGCACGAGCTGGCGCATATTCTCGCTCAGTTTCGCGCTGGCCGACGGAGGATTCCACCTCACGGCGCCGACTGGCAGCAGGCTTGTGTGGACTTGGGAATCGCAGATGAGAAGCGCTGTCACAATCTGCCGTTTCCTGCGCGAACTTACACCGCGCAGTTCATCTATCGCTGTCCGAATTGTCGTCAGGAGTTTCCGCGCGTTCGCCGTGTGTGCCGCGCCGTCGCCTGTCTCGCCTGCTGCCGCAAACATAACGGCGGCGGCTTCGATCCGCGGTTTCGGCTCAAGTTAAGTCGCTAGGGGCGGTTTACCCAACCACCAGCGGGCGATTGAGGTCAATCGCCCCTACCAGATTTGTCATGTCGAGCGAAGTCGAGACATCTCTTGTTATTCTGCAGAGTGATCAGAAATATCCAGAGATTCCTCGACTCCGCTTGGAATGACACGGGTGTGATTCGATCGCGAGTCATGAGGTGAAGGCCACCTTCTCGATGTAGCGGCATTTTCCATTCACACGCCTTACGATCGCGTATCCGGAGCCTCCGAAATTGGGTGGTAGTACACGTGCATCTCCGAGCTGTTGATTATCTGAATCTCGTAAATTTTCTCGCCAGT
>DASTZJ010000402.1:0-2843 GCA_035764345.1 Candidatus Udaeobacter sp. | reverse complement strand
AATTAAGTGCCTCCGTTGACACTATATTTAAGGGTCTTAACTTTTTCGTCCGCAACGAAAATGATCACTACTGCATCAGAAAAAGGGGACGGAAAAGAGTTCATCTCTCACGCGCCAGGGTATTGGCCAGAGACGGCTCAGCAACTCTGGAACGATTGGAAATGGCAGCTTAGAAATAGGGTTACCTCCCTGGCTCAACTAGAGAAACACCTGGAACTGAGTGACGGGGAGCGTAGTGGCGTTTTGCTCTCAGGCGACAAACTCGCCCTCGCGGTGACACCGCACTTTTTTAACCTGTTGCCGCGGGACAATCCCGAGGACCCAATCCGACGGCAGGTCATTCCGCGCATCGAGGAGACTTGGGCGTCGCCGTACGACATGGCCGATCCGTGCGGCGAAGATGCCCACATGCCGGTGCCGGGATTGGTACATCGTTATCCGGACCGCGTCCTGCTTTTGGTGACGGATCGTTGTGCCAGTTACTGCCGCTATTGCACTCGCAGCCGCGTCGTCAGCGGCGTGGGTGAACAGGAATTGCACACAAATTTCGAGGAAGCGTTTCGTTATCTCGAAGCACATACCGAGGTGCGCGATGTCCTCTTGAGCGGTGGCGACGCTCTCATTTTTTCTGACGAAAGGATCGACAAACTGCTTTCGCGGTTGCGGTCGATTCCGCACATTGAGTTCCTTCGCATCGGCACGCGGGTCCCGATTTTCCTGCCGCAACGCATCACACCGGAGCTGTGCGCGATGCTGGCGAAACATCATCCGCTCTGGATCAGTGTGCATGTCAATCATCCGCGCGAGTTGACGATTGAGGTGAAGCGGGCTCTGGAGCGTCTTGCCAACGCAGGCATCCCGCTCGGGAACCAGAGCGTTTTGCTCGCCGGCGTGAATGACGATCTGGAAACGATGAAGACGCTTGTGCATAAACTGCTCATGTGCCGCGTGCGTCCGTATTACATTTACCAGTGCGACTTGATCAATGGTTCATCGCATCTGCGTACTTCGGTCGCGAAGGGCATTGAGATCATCGAAGGCCTGCGCGGCCACACCACCGGTTACGCCGTACCCCAATTCGTGATCGACGCGCCCGGCGGCGGCGGCAAAGTGCCTATCAATCCCGGTTACATCCTTTATCACGACAACGAGAAAATCGTCATCCGGAATTACGAAGGCAAGATCTTCGAGTACCCAGAAACCGGAAACGAGCAGGTCCAGTTCGCGCCCCAGCGCGAGTACCACGACGAGTATCTTTACTCGTAACCTCTGTCATTCCGAGCCCTTCGACTCCGCTCAGGAGACGCTCCGTCGAGGAATCTCTGACTGTTTCTGGAAACGCTTGTTGAATCTGAGGCAGCTTCTTGCCGCATCTCAACATTGCTCTGAGAAAGGAAAACCGATTGATGAAATATTCTGTTGCCATATGTCTGATGCTGTCGCTTTTGAGCGCTACTGCGGAAGCACCTCGATCGGTTGAAATTCGTTTTTGTCCGGCATCGGCAGTTCGGACTTATCCGCTGGAAAGCCGGCGCGACCTTCAGAGTTTGATATTGCAGAATTTGGCAGTCATCAATCACGGCAGCGTGCCATTCAACCTCGACAATATCGAATTGGAGCTGCTGCAATCCGGCCAGGTCCTCGATTCAAAGAAACTCGACGGCAAGACGATTAAGCACTTTGCGGATCGCGGCGCGAAAATGCAGGCCGCCGGCGTGCTGAAAGAGGTAGCGTTTCAATTTTGTGGAACAAGCCTTATTGAGCCGTCTGTCAAACTAGCCGGGCCGACTCTGAACCGCGACCAGGGGTTGCTCGTCACTGGGCAAGTCTTCGCCTTCAATGGTGCACGCGATACGCTTCGCGTGCGCGTCCGCGGAACTCTTGGTGCTCGCTCGAATGAAGTAACCGGCACAATCCCGATCAAATCTGAATTTGCACAAAATAAATACATCTTTCCCTTGCGCGGTATTTCGTATGTCGGCTACGGAGCTTCGTTTCACACAGGCCATCGCTGGGCCATTCCGGAAGAGTTCGCGCTCGACATTGCGAAGGTGGGTGAGAGTGGACTCAGCCACAAAGGCGATGGCACACGCTTCGATGATTACTACGCTTACGGCGCGGATGTGCTCGCCGCCGCTGACGGCCGCGTGATCAGTGCTGCGAACGATCAGCCGGAAGATCCTTCCGCAATGCAGCGCCCTAACGAGACTCAGGAGGCTTACTTCGCGCGACTACAGAAGGAGCAAGGCGAGCGACTTGCCAAAGGCCTCACGGCGATCACAGGCAACTACGTGATGATTGATCATGGAAAGGATGAATACTCGCTTTACGCGCATTTGCAGCCGGGCAGTGTTCGGGTTCATGTCGGCAACCGGGTGAAAGCCGGCGACCCGATTGGGAAGCTCGGCTCGTCCGGGAATTCGACAGAGCCACACCTGCACTTCCACGTCTGCGATAAGCCCGACCCGTTGATGTGCGCCGGCATTCCCGTGAACTTCAGCAACGTTACGATTCAGTGGGCCGACTTGCCGCGCCCCATCCAAAGCGGCGACGTTGTCATCGCGAAATAGCAGGTATCTTACTGAACCAATTCAAGGCCGGCCATTTCATTCAAATGTCCTTGTTCCATTCCGGGTGTTCAGAGGAAACGGTCGCGTCATTGGCTGCCCTCTTTTGTAATCTCTTTTCGTTTGGCTTGTTGGGTAAACTTTAAGCTTGCGTATTAAAGATCGCGCCGTATAAAGTCCCGCACTTTAGTTTTTCGTCACTCAATTGTCACTTTTGTCATTTTATGAACCAACGCTTACTCGCGGAAATTGGCCGCACTCAACGGCTTGAAATTA
>DASTZJ010000401.1:0-2517 GCA_035764345.1 Candidatus Udaeobacter sp. | reverse complement strand
GGATGCCTCAAATGGGCCGCTGTCGGTTTC
Source organism: Candidatus Udaeobacter sp. (assembly GCA_035764345.1). Taxonomy (GTDB): domain Bacteria; phylum Verrucomicrobiota; class Verrucomicrobiia; order Chthoniobacterales; family UBA10450; genus Udaeobacter. The sequence continues at coordinate 2,487 of DASTZJ010000401.1, read as the reverse complement.
ATCGTCGCGTTTACGCTGATGAAGCTGTTCGAGGCGAGTCATATTCACGACGACATTCCCAAGCCCGCCTTCAAGATACGCCAAACGAAGCGCGCGACATTCGTGTTGTCGACTTTCGCGGCGATGCTTTCGGCCCTGGTCTGGCTGCTGGTGCAAAAGCTGGACTAGTTCCTGTCCGTCGTAGCCTGGGCGAAGGCGGATCAGCCCATGTAGAAACCGCCGTTTACGTTCAAAATGTGCCCAGTGATGTACGAAGCCATCGGAGAGGCGAGAAAAAGCGCTGCGTTCACAATCTCACTTACATCACCAAGACGGCCGAGCGGAATTTGCTTTATGAAATTTTGGGTCACTTCGTCGGGCATGCTTTTGCTCATGCCGACGTCGATGAAGCCAGGTGCGATGGCGTTCACCGTGATGTTCTGGCGCGCAAACTCCCGCGCCGAAACCTTCGTGAGGGCAATGATGCCCGCTTTGCTCGACGAATAGTTTGCCTGGCCAAACAACCCGAGTTGGCCGCTGACGGACGACATGTTAATGATCCGCCCGCCGTTTCGCAGAATCGGGGCGGCCTTTTGTGTGACCGTGAATGTGCCGGTGAGATTTACCCGTACCACGCTCTCAAAATCCCCTACCGACATTTTCTTAATCGTGCGATCACTGATTATACCTGAATTGTTCACGAGAATGTCGATACCACCATGCCGATCTTGTATTTGCTTCATCATCGCTTCGACCTGCGCCGGTTGCGCCACGTCGCATTCGATCACCAGCGGCTCATTGAGTTCACCGGCCACATTAGTCGCATCGTTCTTATTTTGCCCCTGCGCGTCAGCCACATAATTCACTACACATTGCGCGCCGCGCTTTCCGAATGCCGTGATCATCTCCGCGCCGATCCCGCGCGAGCTACCGGTAATGAGCACGACTTTGCCGCTGAAATCGAGTGGATCAGGCATTTAGTGATTTAATGAGTCAGTGATTTAGCGATTGCAATGGCTAAATCAATGAATCACTAAATCTCTGTAAATGGCTTCACCCATTCGAATTCTGACCGCGGTCCCGACTTGCGACGGGCATGACAGCGCGATCAACACGATCAACCTGGAATTCATCCGGCACGGAATCGAGGTGGTGTATCTTGGCTATCATCGTTCGGTTGGCGATATCGTGCGCGCCGCCATTCAGGAGGATGTGCGCGCCATTGGCATCTCCAGCTACAACGGCGGTCACATCGAATTCTTCGCAGAAGTCATTGCTCTTTTACGGAGGCGTGGAGCGAACGACATCAAAGTCTTTGGCGGTGGTGGCGGAACCATCACGCATGAGGACGCTGCAGCAATGACGCGCAAAGGCGTCGACAAGATTTTCTTTGCCGGAACTTCGCTCGCAGAAATGACCGATTATGTCCGCAAGTACTACGGAAAGCCGCGCCCGAAAAGGTCGCGGCCGAAATCGCCCGACCAGGAACTCGCTCAGAAGCTGACGGTGATTGAGGAAAGGAAAAGGATGCGAAATTCGAAATCCGAAATTCGAAATTCGCGCAAAACGCGCGTGATCGGTTTCACTGGCCCCGGTGGCGCTGGCAAAACGACGCTGATTGACGAGCTAGTGCTGCGTTTTCTGAATCAGAATTCGAACGGAAGGATCGCGATTCTATCGCACGATCCCAGCGTAATTGGCGAAGGAGCGTTATTGGGCGATCGGGCCACGATGATCAATTCGCAAAATGATCGCGTGTTCATGCGCAGCATGGCTACACGCGGCCAGGCGGGCGGGCTTTCGCCTGCCACACAAGATTGTCTGGCGCTACTCGCGCGGTCGGGGTTCGATTACGTGATCATTGAAACCGTTGGCACCGGCCAGGAAGCAATGCCGTTCCAAAAAAATGGCATTGTCGATCAAACTATTCTCGTGATGAATCCCGATTACGGCAGCAGGTTGCAGTTGCAAAAAATCGTGATGCTCGATCTTGCCGATATCGTGGTGGTCAACAAAAGCGATCTTCAGCGGGCCCGCACTGCGCACACCGAAATCGAACAACGTCTGGAACAAAACCGGCGTAATCAGCGGCTGATCGATACCGTGGCAAAACGGCATCGAGATCCTGGCGTGGACGAATTATTCGCGCTAATTTCGAAGGGAATTGCGATGGAATGAGCAAGCTTGGACAAGTCGTTGAGTCGATTGAGAAGTACAACAAGTTTGTCCTCGATCAGGTGAAGCGCGCACGCACCGATGAACAATTCGGGCGCGAGCTGCTGGGGCGCTGGAACGACATCAAAGCGAAAATTCCAGGCACGCGGACGCCAACCGGATTGCCCTTGCCGCGTCTGGCGTTGCCCGAGATCGATGATCCGGGCGAGATCGCACGCTATCTTTTCGGCGAAGGATTACCAGGTGAGTTTCCGTTCCTAAACGGTGCATATCGCGAGATGTATCTGGAGCCGATTCGCGAAGTCGAAAGCTTCGAAAAAAACGGCGAGACTG
>DASTZJ010000400.1:0-3063 GCA_035764345.1 Candidatus Udaeobacter sp. | reverse complement strand
CGCAACTCCGCATGGTCATATGAACAGCGGATACTTCACTTGCGCTGATTGGGGCCAGCAGCTTCGAAAAAGTAGAGCTGACGGTTCGCATGACGCGCCGCATGTTCAAAACACGCGTCGATGTCGGCTTTTTCGAGGTAGGCAAAGTCTTGGAGGACTTGCTCAGGCGTCATCCCGCCGGCAAGCATTTCGAGCACATGGCTCACCGTGATTCGCATACCGCGAATCGTTCGGTTCAGCACCGCACACGTCCGGTTTGATCGTGATAGGATCGATCTGCATGTGCCTCTTTTATAAGAACCTCCGAAGAACGCATTCTGATTTCAATAACCCGTTTCGGCCCCGTATGTGCTGAGATGCTTCGCGTCCTACCCGACGCGCTCATTTCGATGTTTCAAGAATTCCCGAAAACGTCTTGAGCGAAGCAAAGCGATTGAACGACTAGAACGATTAGCTTTTGCCTGTTTCCTCGTGCCTCATGTCTAACCCGACTTCGCGGATTCGATGCTAGGTAAAAAAATATTGCACGCACAAGTGATTGGATTGCAAGGGATGAAGTGAGCTGAAATAGGCGAAACGGCTTGTAGTGCAGACCTACCCCCTGTTCAAGTGGTGTTGGATGTGGATAATCGAATATCGAAATGTTCCTGCGTTCCTCATCGCGCAAGAAGGACGGCAAAGAGCACCGCTACTTTAGCATCGTTGAGAACAAGCGGGTGGCCGGCGGGCGCGTGGTGCAACGCCACGTGTTGTATCTGGGCGAGATTAATTCGTCACAAGAGCTAGCGTGGCGCAAATCGATCGAAGTATTCGAGGACGGTCGGGAGCAGCCGAGCACGCTTTCGTTGTTTCCCGCAGATTGCTTTGAGGCGGTGACTGCTGATGCATCAATCGTACGGGTGCGGTTGTCAGAGTTGGAGCTGTGCCGGCCACGCCAGTGGGGCGCATGCTGGCTGGTGGTGGAGTTGTGGCAAAAGTTAGAGCTGGATCGGTTTTGGGGCGAGTGTCTTTCTCCTAGTCGTAAAGGGACGCGCTGGGATCAAGTGCTGTTAGTGTTGGTAGCCTACCGGCTGATCGCACCGGGCAGCGAGTGGCGGCTCCATCGAGAATGGTTCGATCGCACCGCTTTGGCCGATCTGTTGGGAGCGGACTTCGCCCTGGCCGAGTCGCATAAGCTCTATGCCTGTCACGATCTATTGCTGGAGCACAAACAGGCGTTGTTCGATCATCTGGTGGGTCGCTGGCGCGACTTGTTTAACGCCAGCTTCGAGGTGCTGCTCTATGATTTAACCAGCACTTATTTTGAGAGCGATCCGCCGCAAGATGAGAACGACAAGCGGCGCTTTGGCCACAGCCGCGACAAACGCAGTGACTGTGTGCAAGTCGTGATTGCGCTGATCGTCACGCCGCAGGGTTTTCCGCTGGCCTACGAAGTGTTGGCGGGCAACACGTTGGACAAAACGACGCTAAGAGAGTTTTTGCAAAAGATCGAAACCCAATACGGCAAGGCCGAGCGCATCTGGCTGATGGATCGGGGCATCCCGACTGAAGAGGTGTTGGAGGAAATGCGCCACAGTGATCCGCCGGTCAAGTATTTGGTAGGCACGCCCAGGGGACGGTTAACCCGGTTGGAGAAGCAACTGGTGGATAAGCCCTGGCACAGCGCGCGGCCCGGAGTCAAAGTGAAACTGCTCACCGAGCAATGGGAGCTGTATGTGCTGGCCGAGAGTCACGATCGGATCGCCAAGGAACGCTCGATGCGCCGGCGCCGGCTGAAGTGGCTGTGGGCACGGCTCAAGCAACTGAGCGCCATGACGCTCACGCGCGAAGATCTCCTCATGAAGCTGGGGGCGGCAAAGCAGCAAGCTCCCAGTGTTTGGCGCTTAATCAAAATCGAGGTGGACAAACAACAAGCAACCTTCAGCTATCGCTTGAATCGGGCGAAACTGCGCACGGCGCGGCGACGCGAAGGGCGCTATTTGCTGCGCACCAATCTGACCGAGAGCGATCCGGCCAAGCTGTGGAGCTTGTACCTCCAACTGGTGGCAGTGGAAGAAGCGTTTAAAAACCTTAAAGGCGATCTGGCGGTCAGGCCGATCTTTCATCAAAACGAACAGCGCGTCGAAGCGCACATCTTCGTGTCGTTTCTGGCTTATTGTCTGCACGTCACGCTGGGACAAAGACTCCATACGTTCGCGCCGGGACTCACGCCGCGCAGCGTGCTGGAGCAGTTCGCCACACTCCAGATGATCGACGTGCATCTGCCCACCACCGACGGTCGTAAGATCATTCTCACGCGCACCACCCAACCCGAACCGCAACTCAGGCTGCTGTTGGACAAACTCAAGCTACAACTACCGGCACAACCGCCGCCCAAAATCAGCACTCCTCAAGCCATGTCAGCCACTGCTCTGTAGTGCAGACCTTTAGAACCTGCTAGTTGATTTATCAACTACTTATAACCTTTGAACCCCGCGAATCCGCGAAGTCGGGCTAACCAACGTTGAGATCATCTTCATCCAGGGCGGCACCTTGATCACGATGGGGGTCGTGAGCGGGGAGCTGAATTTTTCGGGGGCCGGCGCGGCGTCAGTCGTGACGGCGCGACTCAAAGGCGGCGACGTCGCCTTGTTGGCTTGTCCTGTGGATGCCGATGCGGTTTACCTGATTGCGCGGCCGGGAGTTAAAAGCGCTGCCGAGCTTCGGGCCAAAACAACAGCGGTGACACGGCTGGGGTCGACCACGCATTTCTATTTGCGCTCGGCGCTGCGGTACGCCGGCCTGGATCCGCAAAAGGACGTCAAAGTCCTGCAGCTCGGATTGGATTTCTCCGGAGCACTCGAGGGCGGACAGATTGACGCCGCGGCTCTGCCGTTCAATCTCGCCCTTCCCTATTTGCAGAAAGGATGGCCGGTTCTGCTGGATCTCTCGAAGACCGATTTCGTTTATCCGGCGTCCTGCGTGGTCAGCAGTAGAGCCTTTATCAAGGAAAACCCGAGAGTCGTTGACCGCTTCCTCAGAGCGTACGTCGAGTCCATTCATCTCATAAAGAAAGACCGGTCG
>DASTZJ010000399.1:0-2705 GCA_035764345.1 Candidatus Udaeobacter sp. | reverse complement strand
GTCCATTCGATGGTCGAGTTTGCAGACGGCTCTACGCTCGCGCAATTGAGCTATTCGAACATGTGTTTCCCGATCCAATACGCCGTAACCTGGCCGGATCGCGTCCCGAATACCTTGCCACCACTCGATTTCTCGAAGTTGTCTAAGTTGGAATTTTTCACGCCGCGATACGACGATTTTCCTGCGCTAAACCTCGCGCGTCGAGCTGGCGAGACCGGTGGCACATTGCCCGCCGTCATGAATGCCGCAAACGAAGTAGCAGTCGCTGGCTTTTTGGGCGGGCACCTGCGGTTTCCGGACATCTGGCGGATTGTCGAAGAAGCCATGAACCGGCACGCGTCCGTTGCGCACCCTGATCTGGATGCCATATTGCAGGCCGATCAGTGGGCGCGTAAGGAAGCGCAAGGGATATGTAAATCGGTAAATCGTTAAAAGAATTACAACAGCAGACACGATGACGTGTCCAACCAATGACCAATCACTGATCACTTGTTTCTAATTACAATGCTACTGCACATTGCTCGCGTCCTTTTCATCCTGCTAGAAGTCCTCATCCTCTTCAATCTGCTGATCGTGGTGCATGAACTGGGGCACTTTCTGGCCGCACGTTGGCGGGGGCTTTACATAGAAAAATTCGGCGTCTGGTTCGGCAAACCGATCTGGAAGAAAAAAATCAACGGTGTCCAATACTCGCTCGGCTCGCTGCCGTTCGGGGGCTTCGTGGCGCTGCCGCAACTCGCGCCGATGGACATCATCGAGGGAAAAGCGGATGTAGACCGCGCAAGGTTGCCGAAAATTTCCGCGCTCGACAAAATCATCGTAGCCGTCGCCGGGCCGGTGTTCAGCCTGCTTCTGGCGCTTTTCTTTGCCGCCGTCGTCTGGGCCGTCGGCCATCCGGTCAGCGAAGCAGATTCCACCACGGTGATCGGTTATGTTTTGCCGGATTCGCCGGCGCAGAAGGTTGGCTTGCAACCCGGCGACAAAATTCTGTCGGTGGACGGTAAACCGGTCCGGCGGTTTCTCGGGATGAATGACAGCGTGAGCTGGGATGTGGTGCGAAGCGAAGGCGACAAAATCGCCGTAAAATTCGAGCGAGACGGAAAGGTGCAAACCGTTTGGGTGGAACCTTACAAAGCAGAGACCCGCGGATGGCGCAGAAAAAGTGTGCGCCAGTTGCTCATTTATCCGGCAGAGACCCCCATCATTGACAAAGTGGAACCGAACACGCCGGCGGCAGCGGCCGGGCTGCGCTCAGGAGATATTATTCACGGGTTTGATAACACGCCGATCTACAATCCAATCGCGTTGCTGGAATACATCAGCAAACATCCAAACGATGAGCTTGTTCTTCATGTGGAGCGCGACAGCGAAAGATTTGACGTTCCAGTAAAGCCAACGCTTCTGCCAACCAATGGCGAAAAGAAACCACGAATTGGAATTCAATGGGACACGACAGGAATTGTGTCTATCCAGCATCCGAATCCGCTCGAGCAGGTTTACAACAGCGTGACCAGCACGTTGATGACAATTGGCGCGGTTGCCTCGCCGAAGTCGGACGTAAAGTTGCAGCATTTGAGTGGTCCCGTCGGGATCGGTCGCATTTACTATTTGCTTTTCCAAAGCGAACGCGGTTGGCAGCTGGCACTGTGGTTTAGCGTAATTTTGAATGTGAATCTGGCGATTTTGAACATGTTGCCAATTCCAGTTCTCGATGGTGGTCACATTGTGCTGGCGATCATCGAATCCATACGCCGTAAACCAGTGAACATGCGTGTGCTGGAGGTCGTGCAGACAAGCTGCGCGGCAGTGATCATCATTTACATGCTGTACATCACGTTTTTCGACGTTCAGGATTTGCCGTTTGTCCGCAAAAGGCTCGACCAACTCGAAGCACACTCGGCCGGGAAAGATACGCAAGCTCCATAGCCGGCATGCGTTGCGCGGGGTCGTGCGAAGCCGTAAAATCGTAACGTGATGACGAAGCCGAGGTCATCGACCTGGCGCTTGTCGTCCTATTGAACGACGTTGAGTCCTACAATGCGTGAGTTGTTATATTGCGAAAATCCATTGGTTTATCGCCGTCGCAAAACGCGCGAGGTGAACGTTGGTAAGGTCTGCGTTGGCGGTGACAATCCAATTCGCGTCCAATCTATGATCACCTGCGATACGATGGATACGGACGCATCGATTCAACAGACGATCGAACTGGCAAACGTGGGCTGCGAAATTGTCCGCATCACTGCGCCCACGGTGAAGGACGCGCGCAATCTTGAGCACATCGTGAAGGGTTTGCGGGAGGGCGGCTGCCATGCGCCAATCGTCGCAGACATCCACTTCAAGCCAGAAGCAGCCATGGAAGCCGCCAAATGGGTGGACAAAGTGCGAATCAATCCTGGCAATTACGCAGATTCCAAGAAATTCGTCATCCGCGAATATACGGATGAACAGTACGCCGGAGAGTTGAATCGGATTCGCGAGCGGTTTTCGCCGCTGGTCGATCTATGCAAGAAGCGCGGGATCGCCATGCGCATCGGCACAAATCACGGCTCGCTTTCCGACCGCATCCTGAATCGCTATGGTGATACGCCGCTCGGCATGGTAGAGAGCGCGCTGGAGTTCGCCCGGATCGCGCGCGACCTGGACTATCACGATTTCATTTTCTCGATGAAGGCGAGCAATCCGAAGATCATGATCGCAGCGTATCG
>DASTZJ010000398.1:0-4664 GCA_035764345.1 Candidatus Udaeobacter sp. | reverse complement strand
CATCGGAGTTGATGTAAATCTGCACACCGGCCGATGGAGTTTCGAGCAAGCCGTCAAATACTTCATGGACGCGGGCGGATTGGATCGCGAAGCAGCTGAAGGCGAAGCGGCAGGTGCAGCTTCCAGTCCAACACAAAAAATCAGTTACATCACCGGCAAATGGCAGATCATGAATCTGCTCGGTCGTTACAAGGACCGACAAGGCGACAATTTCCGGCTCGGTCAATTCCACGATGACCTGATCAAGAACGGCAGCCTGCCAGTGTCTGTGATCGAATGGATTTTACTCGATGATCCGACTGCGCTGCAGCGAGTAACAAAATAAGCCGGGACCGATTTGGATCTGCTATAGCTGCCAATCCGCCGCGCCTAGCCTCTCATGTCTTGACATGCGGAAGCGTGCTACCACAAGATCGATTACCTAACGACCCCGCCTGAAGGACCGTTTTCACATTTCGCACGAAGTGCTTTAGGAGTGCGATGCGTCTTAGCATCGCTTTCAAATCGGCTGTGACACCCAGAAAGCGACGCGGGGACGCGTGCGCACTCCGAAAGCTTCGCGAAATAAAATGATACCCCTTAGTGGGAACGCTTGATGATTTGGCGCAGACGATCATGCGGCAGCGCTTCGACCCGATGATTGTCGCGTCCAGTCATGGAGTGATTATCGACTAAAGCATTCACGACCGCTTCTTCGGTCGCTTCCACGACCCCGGCGAAAATCGGGTCCATGAGATCATTTGGAATTGTCTGCACGCTATGCGTGATTTGATCTGGATCTGCGACCTGCGGGTTCGCAGTTGAAAAGGCGATGAACAAATCGCCGGAACCGTTTCCTGAAATGGTTCCTGTTCGAGCAAGCCCGAGCGACACGCGGCGCGAGAGTCGCTTCAATTGATTTGGCAGCAATGGAGCATCCGTCGCAACCACGCCGATGCACGAGCCGCTTTCCTCTTTGTAAACGTCATCTGGAATTTCTTTGCCGACTGGCATGCCAGCGACCACGAGCTGTGTCCGGCGACCAAAGTTTGCTTGTAGGAAAACACCGACGACGAAAGTTCGCGGCGGAGTATCCTTTGACACCCTGAGGTCGATTTTGCGCGAGGCCGTTCCGTTTCCGCCTTTGAATTCGTAGCAGATCATCCCGGTCCCACCACCGACGCTCCCCTCTTCCAGGGCGTCGCCATGTGCGCTATCAAGGGCGTGCCAGACATCTTCAGGCTTAACATGAAAGCCATTAATGTCGTTAAGCCAGCCGTCCCACGTTTCAGCAACAACAGGCAAACTCCACCAATAGCCCGTCTTATCGGCTGCGCCGTGTTTGACGCGCCAGGCAATTACCGCGTCACGCGCCACTCCAACGCTGTGTGTGTTTGTGATGATGATCGGCCCTTCGAGAAATCCGCTCTCATCAACCCAGGCCGTGCCGGTCATTTCACCATTGCCGTTCAAACTGAAGAAGCCGGCGTAAACTGGATCGTTCAGTGAAGCGTGCCCGCGCGGTAGGATCGCAGTAACACCGGTGCGCACCGGACCTTTACCAACTTCTAGTTTTCCTTCGCCACTGATTAGGGTCGTATAGCCAACTTCGACTCCAGGGACATCAGTGATTGCATTAAACTTTCCCGGTGTCCCTTCAAACGGAATCCCAAGATCGCGCGCGCGAACTGTCTTGCCTTCCACAGCAGGTGTTGTCGGCGGACGCTTTATCGGCTCGCGCGCGGAGGAATCAAGCGCGATCACGAGCAAGAGCAGCACGCGAACAAACCGCTTCGGTGTCATTGCCAATCCATGAACCCCGAAAGCGTTCGGGGTCAACTATCAACTATTCACGATCCACTCAGGAAAGCTTTCGCGTGCGGGCTTTTTCGTTAGATTAAACGCGTGAGTTACGAGGTCTTCGCCAGAAAATACCGGCCGCAAACTTTCGACGATCTGGTTGGCCAAGCGCACGTCTCGCGCACGTTGAAAAACGCCGTCGCGCAAAACCGCCTTGCTCACGCGTATCTGTTCGTTGGCCCGCGTGGCATCGGAAAGACATCGACTGCGCGAATCCTGGCGAAGTCACTCAATTGCGTGAAAGGACCGACTGTTACCCCATGCGGCGAATGCGATAACTGCCGCGAGATTGCCGCCGGCAATAGCCTCGACGTGATCGAGATTGACGGCGCCAGCAACAACAGCGTGGAAGACGTGCGACAACTCCGCGAGAACGTTCGGTATGCGCCAGCGAAGGGGCGATACAAGATCTATCTGATCGATGAAGTACACATGCTCTCGCCAGCGGCGTTCAATGCGCTTTTAAAGACTCTCGAAGAGCCGCCCCAGCATGTGAAATTTATCTTCGCGACCACCGAGCCGCAGAAAGTCCTGCCAACGATTCTGAGCCGTTGCCAGCGTTTCGATCTGCACCGCATTCCGGCGAACCTGATCGCGAAACATCTGCAATTCATTGCTGGAAAGGAGAAAATTTTGCTTGAGCCCGCGGCTGCCCACGCGATTGCGCGTGGAGCCGAAGGTGGTCTGCGCGACGCGGAATCGATGCTCGATCAGCTCGTTGCATTTTGTGGAGAGAAAATCAGCGAGAATGATGTGCTCGATGTTTTCGGGTTCACAAGTGAACAAACGGTTGTCGATCTTACCGGGCGGATTTTGCGGGGCGAAACTCCTAGCGCGATCGATCTGCTGCATCAGCAGAGTGACGCCGGCAAGGATATGATGCGGCTAATGTCGGACTTGATCGCTTACCTGCGCGATCTGCTCGTATTCAAGGCCAAACCGGATGCACTGAAGGAAGACGTCGAGGCTGATGTGCAAACGTCGCTCGCGGCGCATGCCGAGCTGGTCACGACGGACCGCTTGCTTGAACTGGTTGACCAATTTGCCGCCGCCGAAGGCCGCATGAAGTGGGCACCCAACAAAAAGCTGCATTTCGAAGTGGCAATCATCAAGGCTATTCAAAGTCTGGGACAAGCAACATTGGATGAAGTAATCGAAAAACTTGGCGAACTGCGCGGTGGAAAAAATTTTCCACAAAAAGGATCTCCTTCTATAGCGGCAGGCGTGTCGCTTGCGTCCCAAAACGCCGCACCCGGCACGGGTGCCACTACAGCCGCGGTCGGCGACTCCGAAAATATTTCGCGAGCAGAAAGCGGCTACAACAAGAGCGCGCCACGCGTAGCGGAAACTCCACCGGATGCGAATGAACTTTGGCAAAAGATTCTAGCAAAAGTTCCCGCGCAAAGAGCTTTCGTGCGAAATGCTGCAGTGGCGGCGCACGTCGTCGGAATCGAGGGGCGCAATTTCCAGATCGGTTTTGCGCCTGACGACAAAGCGATGATGGATATCCTGGGCACGCAAGCCAATCGCAAATTTCTCGAAACATTGCTGTACGAAATCACAGGAAAAGACTGGAGCGTGAGGCTCTCCGTAAGCGAAGAGCTTCCTTCCAAGCAGTCACTGGCTTCGCAGCATTCTCGACCCGAAAATTTCAAGGAAGATCCGCTTATTCAAGAAGCGATCGGGTTGTTCAACGCTCGGATAGTCCAGGAAAGCTAAAGCGCGACCGCGCGCGCGTCGCAACGCAAGCATCATGAATTTGAACAAACTAATGAAGCAGGCACAGAAGATGCGGGAGCAAATGGCCAAAACCCAGGCCGAGCTCGAAAGCAAAACTGTCGACGTGACCGCGGGTGGCGGAAAAGTGAAAGTGACGGCAAGTGGCGCCGGTGACGTTCTCGCGATTAAGATCGACAAAGAAATTGTCGACCCGGACGATGTGGAATTTCTCGAAGAAATGGTTCTCACGGCGGTGCAGCAAGCCGTGGAACAAGGAAAAGCGCTGGCGCAATCAGAAATGAGCAGGATTACCGGCGGACTCGGGCTCTAACTACGAATGAACACGAGCCCTTACGCGCTACTGCGTGGGAGCAAATGGACACAAATAAATTGTAGGGCGTCTGTGCCAGACGCCAATCCTTGGTCGGCGTTTCACAGAAACGCCCTACAATATTTGTGTCCATTCGTGTTCATTCGTGATTGATCTTTTCGGCACCGAAATAGGGCTGTAATTTTTCCGGAATCAGCACCGAGCCATCTGGCTGCTGATAGCTTTCGATCAAGGCCGCGAATAACCTGGGCAATGCCACGCCGGAGCCATTCAGGGTGTGGCAGAACCGATTCTTCCCATCGCGATCCTTGAATCGAAGATGCATCCGGCGCGCCTGGAAATCTTCGCAGTTGGAGCAACTTGAGACTTCCAGATAAGCATCCTGCCCAGGCGACCAGACCTCGATGTCGTAGCTCTTGGCCGCCGCAAAACCCAGATCGCCGGTGCAAAGCTCGACCACTCGATAATGCAAGCCGAGCAGTTGCAATACGCGTTCCGCGTCTGCCGTTAGCGATTCGAGTTCGTCATACGACTTTTCCGGCGTCGCGACTTTGACCAGCTCCACTTTGTCGAATTGATGCACGCGGAGAATGCCGCGGGTTTCGCGACCTGCCGCGCCCGCTTCGCGCCGGAAGCACGGCGTGTAGGCTACAAACTTCCTGGGAAGATCGGCAGCGCTCACAATTTCGTCGCGATAAAGGTTCGTTAGTTGAACCTCGGCAGTCGGCGCAAGAAAGACCTGGTTCTCCTCCAAACCGTACATGTCCGCTTCAAA
>DASTZJ010000397.1:0-2855 GCA_035764345.1 Candidatus Udaeobacter sp. | reverse complement strand
CAGCGAGTTGAAGATGCCAGCCAGCGATGTGGCCGCTTCTGTCTGATACCCTTCTCCCTTGAGCAATATACGCAGCGCTTCCAGCACGTCGCCCTGATCATCCGCAATGAGAATCCGGCTCATTTCCTCACGGCGCAGCTGCCGTTCCAGCGCAATTGAGATTCCTTGTCACTAGCTAACTCTCAACCGCGTTTCCGGCGGTATGTCAATCTCATCGACGTAAAGCGAGTACTATTCAGTGTGCAGCGCCACAATCGGATCGACGCGTGAAGCGCGGCGAGCCGGAATCCAGGCCGCCAGGAGCGTGGCGCCGAAAAGTATGAGCCCAACGCCGAGATAAATTCTCGGATCGATCCCCTTGACTTCGAAAAGCACGCTTTGCAACACGCGCGAAAGGGCAAAGGCGGCAACCAGACCGATCACGCACCCGATCAAGAGCAATTGCATCCCGTGCGAAAGAATTAGGGCGCGGATTTGGGCCGGGCGCGCGCCAAGGGCGAGTCGAATACCGATTTCAGGGACGCGTTTGAGCGTGGTATAGGCGAGCAGTCCATAAAGACCGATAGTCGCCAGCACCAGCGCGAGCCCGGCAAAAACGGAAAATAGAAAACTTAACAGACGCTGTGCGCCCCAGGTCTCGCGGACGCGATCGCTCATCGGCCGAGCGTCGAAGGTTGGCAGCGACGAATCGATTGAAATCACAGCATCGCGAATCGAGTGCTCCAGCGCCGCAGAGCCCATTGTCGATCTTACGAAGAGCGTGAGACTGGTTCGCTGGGCTTGGCCTAACGAACAGTAAATTAACGGCAATGGCGCCATCTCATCGACAGCATGAAATCGCATGCGCGCGACCACTCCGACGATTTCGCTCATTACCCACCCTTCTTCGTCGTTGCCGGGATCAACGCCGAGGCGTTTGCCGATCGGATCTTCGCCAGGAAAATACTGTTCGGCCATCGCCTGATCGATAATGATGACGCGCGGCGAGTCTTTCGTGTCGCGTTTATTAAACGTGCGACCGCGCAACAATGGCACTTCGAGCGTCGAAAAATAATCGCCGCCAACGACCTCTAGATCGCTGCTCAACATATCCGACGGCTGCGGTCGTGCGTTCTCTTCGCGCCAAAAACCAGTTTGCCAGCCGCCCATGAGCGGCCCGTTCGAGCTGACAGAAGCGTTTTGGACACCGGGCAACGCGCGTACTTTGTCGAGCAGCGTCTTTGCGAATGTGTCGATCTCGTCGCGGTCGTTATATTTTCGCCACGGCAATTCGAAGCGCACAGTGAAAAGACCCCGCGGTTCATATCCCAACGAGAGCGATTGCAACCGCGAAAAACTTTCCAGAACCAGCCCCGCCGCGACCAGCAAAGTGAGAGTGAGCGCAATTTCGCCAATCACCAGCCAATCCCGCGCGCGCTTAGCCGATGGTGGATCGCCGCTCCCAGCGGAACCGGTTTTCAACGCGAGCTGAACGTCAGCGTGCGAGGCCTGCCATGCCGGCCACAGACCGAAAAGCACAGTGGTAAGTGATGCGATCAAAAACGTGAAACTGAGAACTCGTAGATCGAAGGAAATTTGTTGGAATCGAGACACGTCTCCCGGACTCAACGCGATCAACCCGTTACGAACCCAAACCGCCATTAAAAAACCGAGCGCTCCGCCAATGAGGGCAATAACGAAACTCTCAATTAAGAGCTTCTTAATGATCTGGCCGCGGGTCGCGCCGACTGCCGCGTGAATGGCAAACTCGCGGGCACGTGCCGCGCCGCGGGCGGCAAACAAGTTCGCCAAGTTCGCGCAAGCGATAAGCAGAACCAGACCCACTGCGCCCAGGAGCAACCCGAGATTGGTTCGATATTTACCGACCAGATTTTCAAGCAGTGGCGTGACCACCGCTGTCTCCTGTCCATTCGTGTCCGGATAAGCTTTCTCCAAACGCGCGGCGATTGCTTTCATTTCCGTGCGTGCTTGAGCGACAGTCACGCCCGGTTTGAGTTTTCCCCAGACGTAGATCATCGGGTGGATGAACCGTTGCATCCACGGCGAGTTATTACTCCTTCGCATCATCGACAACCACGCGTCGGCGTCCTGTGGCGAGGTCAATTGGGGAGGCATCACGCCGATCACCGTGAAGTTCTGATGGTGCAACCTGATGGAGCGGCCGAGAACGCTCGGATCAGCGTTGAACGCACGTCGCCACAATCGGTCGCTGATCACAACTACCGGCGGCGCGCCGACTCTGTCTTCGTCTTCGTTAAACGTTCGACCGATTTTTGGCGGCAGGCCGATGATATTGAAAAAATTCCGCGTGACCGATGCGCACGAGATGCGTTCCGGTTCACGCCCGGGTATGCCGCTAAGGTTGCGTGATTCCTTGTGCGTAGCGGCGAGATGTTCAAAAGCCGTGTTGTCGTTTCGCCAATCAAAATAGTCGGGCAATGCAACCGAGTAATCCTGACCCGGTCCAGACGATTCATTCAACACCATGATCCGGTCGGCGTCGGGATACGGCAGCGGGCGCAGCAAAACGGCGTTGACGATGCTGAAAATCGCGGTGTTCGCACCAATGCCAAGCGCCAGCGTCAAGATTGCAATTGCACTGAAACCCGGCTGCTTCCGCAGCACACGGAAAGCGTATCGGATGTCTTGTTTCACATCGCTAGGAGTTGACGCATGGCAAAAACTTTCGTCGCGATTAACTTTGTGGGGTCGCCTGAGTCTTTGCCGTCTCTTCAACAGCCCAAGGCTCGAACCCGGCGGCCCGTATCTTGATCGGGCTCTGCGCAAATTCCCAGATCAACAGAACGGCGCTCAAAATGAAAGCGATATAAAGCACTGCTTCAAGAACGCCGCGG
>DASTZJ010000396.1:0-3559 GCA_035764345.1 Candidatus Udaeobacter sp. | reverse complement strand
GGAAATAAAGGTTCCCGGGCGGATGTCTCCCCATTAGGCCTTCACGTCAGTTACTGACGGAGCCGTGGCGCCATTTTTCTCCAGTGCGGCTTCCAGAACTTCATCAACGTTTTCGACCGGAATGAACTTTAGTTTCTGTTTCGCTTCCTCCGGAACATCGACAAGATCCTTTTCGTTGAGCTTGGGGATGATGACCGTGGAAATGCCGGCGCGCATCGCTGCCAGAGCTTTTTCTTTCAAGCCGCCAATTGGCAAAACCAGCCCGCGCAGCGTGATTTCGCCGGTCATCGCGACATCCGGTCGCACCGGGGTATTGCTGAAGAGAGAGGCAAGGGCGGTGAACATGGCTATTCCCGCTGAGGGGCCATCTTTCGGAACTGCGCCGGCAGGCACGTGCACGTGAATGTCCATCTTGCGAAAATCTTCTGGATTCACGCCGAGTTGGCCGTCGCGGCTGCGAAGCAGACTTAGCGCGGCCTGGACGGATTCTTTCATCACTTCGCCAATGTGCCCGGTAAGCGTGACATTCCCTTTGCCTGGATAACGTGTCGCTTCGATGTGCAACACTTCGCCACCGGTAGGCGTGTAAGCCAGACCAGTAACGACTCCGGGCTTGCTGGTTTTCAGTTTGGTTTCGCGCACGTACTTCGCGGGGCCTAGCATTTCCGCCACCAACTCGGGCGTAACGATTGCGCGCTCGATTTTTCCCCGCGCCACCTGAGATGCAATTCCACGGCATACCGCAGCGATCTGGCGCTCAAGCTCGCGTACTCCGGCTTCATGCGTGTAATCGTTAATGATCCGGCGGAGCGCTTCATCCTGCCATTCGATTTGCTCGGGTTTGAGTCCGTTTTCCTCCAACTGCCGCCTGACGAGATATCGTTTGGCGATTTCGAGCTTTTCGCGCTCGGTGTAACCGGGAAGTGAAATAACTTCAATCCGATCGCGCAACGGTTCGGGTACACCGTCGATGTAATTTGCGGTCCCAATGAAGATGACCTGCGAAAGATCGAACGGCACATCGAGGTAACGATCGACAAACGTGTTGTTCTGCCGCGGGTCGAGCACTTCGAGCAACGCGCTCGCAGGGTCGCCTCGAAAATCCGCGCCGATCTTATCGATCTCGTCGAGCATGAAGACAGGATTCCGCGTGCCGCAGCGTCGCAGTTCCTGGATGATACGGCCAGGCATCGAGCCAATGTAGGTGCGGCGATGACCCCGGATTTCCGCTTCGTCGCGCATCCCGCCAAGACTGATCCGGACGAATTTGCGGCCAAGCGCATCGGCGATCGACTGACCGAGACTGGTTTTGCCCACGCCAGGCGGACCAAGAAAACAGAGAATCGCCCCGTGCCCCTGTGGATTGAGTTTGCGCACGGCCAGATATTCAATCAGCCGCTTTTTAACCTTTTCCAGATCGTAATGATCGCGATCGAGGATCTTTTGCGCCTGATCGAGATCGAGATTGTCTTGACTCAATTTATTCCACGGCAAATCGGCGATGATCTCGATATAACTGACGATGACGGAAAATTCCGGACTGGCCGGAGGAATGAAATCGAGCCGCTTCAATTCGCGCTCGGCCTGTTTCATCACCTGCTCTGGTGGCTTCGCTTCCTCGAGCCTGGCACGTAATTGCTGCGCCTGTTCCTCGCCACCACCTTCCGCTTCACCCAGCTCGCGCTGGATTGCCTTGATCTGTGAACGCAGATAAGCGCGCCGTTGCGCATCGGAAAATTGTGAGGCTACATCTTTCTGCAGTTTTTGTTGGATCTCCGCGATCTCGAGCTGTGCCGAGATCTGTTTCTGTATGGCGCGTACCCGCTTTTCGACGTCGAGCTCCTCGAGCAGTGCCTGCTTTTGCGCTACGTCCACGTTTAAGTTCGGCGCCAAAAAATCAGCAAGCTGTTCGGGACTTTCGATATTCAAAATCATCAGGCGCGCTTGTTCTGGCGCATCCGGTGCCAGTTCGAACAGTCTCGCAGCTGAATCACGCAGGTTCCGGAACGTGGCTTCCCATTCCTTGCTTGCCACCGGCAAGATCGATTGTGGCAGATCAACCTCTGCGCGCAGAAACGGCGCGGTCGCGACAATTTTGCGAAGCGAAAAGCGGCGCAGTCCTTGCACTATGACCAGTACATTGTCCTCTGCCTGGCGCAGAAGTTTCAGAACGAGTGCAGCCGTGCCAACTGTGTAGAGGTCCTGTGGTGTCGGATCTTCCTTCGCCTCATCGCGCTGCGTGAGCAGCCCGATCACTTTTGTTCGCGGCAAAGTGTCGTCGAGCAGTTTAAGCGAGACCGCGCGTTGGACATTAAGCGGAATGATCGTCCCCGGAAAAATCACGAGTCCGCGCACTGGCATGATCGATAATTCTTCCGGGATATGCGGCATCTGGCTTTCGCCTGTGCCTGCGGCGATCGTGCTCTGCACTCCGGGCTTGGCCTCAACCTCGGCCCGCAACGTACTGAGTTCTTTGCTGCTCATGGCTCTTTCAGGGGCAGCGAGATCCAAAGCAATCCGTTCCTTTGCTCGGCCTGCGCTTGTTCGATTTCCACTTCGGCGGGCAAGGGCACTTCTCGCATAAACGGCCCGTAATCGATCTCCATTGCCAGTAATTGTTGGGCGCATCCCTCGTCGTCTGTCGGCTCGGGCAGCTCGCGAGTGCCGCGAATGATCACGCGGCGCGGTTCCACAGTCAGATCAATCAGCGAACGGTCCACCCCCGCCAGATCGACGCAGATACGGATGCAATTTTTGCAACGGTACGCATTGATCGCCGGCTCCCAGGCATGTGGCGCGAACCTGGAAAAATGTGAACGCGACAGCTCGCGGGTGACGTCCTGCAGCGCGCCGTGCAGCCAGCGTAACTTAATGTTCCTGATTGGGTCCATTGGCGGATCGATATAATGCCAAAATTTCGCTGCTTTACGCTTCCTTGCAATGAGAGCGCGATCGCTTGCGCTATTTTATTTTTCCCGGACCCCACAGAGCGCGGCCGGGTTTCGCGCCGGTGTGCTCGCCATCTTTGAGTACTTGCACACCATTTACGAAAATGTGCTTTGCTCCCACCGCATATTGATGCGGTTTCTCATACGTGGCGCGGTCGGCAATCGTCGCCGGATCGAACACTACTAAATCGGCAAACATCCCTTCCGTGAGAAACCCGCGATGATCGAGCCCAAGTTTTGTTGCAGGCAGTCCACTAAGTCGCCGGATCGCTTCCTTCATCGGAATCACTTTTTCGTCGCGCACATATTTGCCCAGCACTCGCGCGAAATTTCCGTAGGCGCGCGGATGCGGATTGGATTTCAAGAAAACGCCTTCAGGCGCCTGCGAAGCTTCATCAGAGCCGAATGAAATCCACGGCTTCGCGAGCTCCTTCTTCACGTTGTTCTCGGACATGATGAAATAAAGTGTGCCGATGCGCGATTCATCTTCAGCGATCAAATCCATCAGCGCGTCGATGGGGTCTTTCCCGCGCTTCTTTGCCACTTCAGCTAGCGTCTTACCGATCAGCGGCTTTAGTTTTTCCGATTTGAACTGAGCCAGCAGAATGTGC
>DASTZJ010000395.1:0-2468 GCA_035764345.1 Candidatus Udaeobacter sp. | reverse complement strand
TCCCTGGGTCACCTCGGGAAGACGCGAGATCATATCAATGAAGTGTTCAAATCGGCAAACATCACCGGAGTTGGCATTGTTCATCCAACCGTGGATGTAAACGAAAAGAAGAGGGCGCTGCGCCTGACGAATCACATTGATGGCAGCCGCTCGTTGTGATGTATCCAAAGCCGAGCCCTGGTCTCCGAATTCTATGAAAGCGAATTTGTAGCGTCCGTCGCTGGGGCCTCGCACCGAATTGAGCGGTTCACTGGAAGTGTTTGCGTGGTACGGTCCGTATGGGGCGCAGGATCCCAAGAAAGTCACAACCGCCAGCACACGCAGGACGTGGTAGCAAATCGAATCAGGACTTCGCATTTAATCGAGCAATAACCCAACGTTTCCGGTGAAACGATAAAACGAATAACAAAATTAGCTTTGAAATTCCATAGGACTTTGGTCCAATAGCGGATCGGACCGCGTGAATCAAAATCCCAAGATGCCAGCGCAACATAAGACTTCCGATCGGGTTCGATCCATCGCGGTCGTAGCGTGCCTCGCGTTTTTTGCTGGGTGCGCGACTACGCCGCAAACAGCAGGCCGTCTTCAATACGCGCCTGCCGCCAGCATTATGCGCGAGGCGCGGTCCTCGCAGGTCCCGGTAGAGAAACGAGCCGCCGATTATTTACAAGTCGCTGCCATGACCGCTACACTGCTGGGGACCGGCGCTCAAGAGACTCCAGCCCGCGATACGTACAACGCGGCCTGCGGTGAACTTACCGTTCTGCTTCGCTCGAGTGAAGGAGGACGGCTGTGGAACCATCCGCTGACCCTGACCGGGAACAACAACACTTATCATCTACGGCTTGAACCCGCCGCTTCCGCAGTCTGGGCGCCGAATTACTTCACCACTTTTGAGCTGGAAGGTCAGGTCAAAGAGAAGCTGATTAGGAAGGAAAACATTCAACAAGGTGTTGGCGGTGCGCTTGTCGGAGTACGCCGTCTTGTGCCATCCGAAAAGTTTGCCCCACCCAGGGGAATCAGCGCGGCGGTTACAGCAACGCTGGATTTTCACGCAAAGGACGTCACGCTCGCACTGCGTCGGCCCGCCAAAAACCCGACGGCGAGCGTTGAAGGGAAAGTCCGTCCTCTAGCCGCCAACTTCTCCGCTCCGATCAGTTACTACAAACCACCGTCAAACCTTGCGCTTGTCGGATTGGTTGGCGGATTCGAAGCCAGGCACTATCCGGCACAGATCGGGCTCTATTTTCTGCAGCCGTACGACCCCGATCGAATTCCGTTGGTGTTTGTGCATGGCCTTTTCTCGACACCGTTCACCTGGGTGGAGACGATTAATGGGCTCCAGGCCGATCCGGAGATCCGTAAGCATTATCAATTCTGGGTGTTCGCTTACCCGACCGGCTATCCCATTCTATATTCCGCACTTCGTTTACGCCAGGAACTGGCGAGGGTCGATCAAGCTTACCCAAACCATAAGCCATACGTTGTAGTTGGCCATAGCATGGGAGGAATGCTTACCCACGACCAGGTCATCACCGTGACTCAGGCCATGTGGGAGAAAGCACTTGGGCAAACCGCGAGAAACATTTTCAGGCAAAACTCCAGCGATAGTTTGGTTGTCCGGGCCACAACATTCCGGGCGAATCCTCGGATCAAACGCGTAGTCTTTATCTGTACTCCGCATCGCGGGAGCGATATGGCCAGCGGTGGATTGGGTAGATTTGCGATTAGTCTGATCACTCTTCCGGGGCAGCTCGCGACAGTAATGAAGGACGCGCTGAGCACTGGGGACCTTGTTAAGTTAACCGGAAGTGCCAAACGTCTGCCGAACAGCGTCTGGGGACTGAAGCCGTCGAATCCAGCGTTACCGGTTATTAATGAAGCACCGATCAGCGTTCCGTATCATTCGATCATTGGCGACCGTGGGAAAGGCAATTCACCAAACAGCAGCGATGGTGTCGTGGCTTACTGGAGCTCTCATCTCGATGGTGCCAAATCCGAGCTCATCGTTCCCGGCCCTCACGGGTCGTGCGAGCTGCCTCAAACGATAGCCGAGCTCGACCGGATTCTGCGTTTAAATCTTGGAATGAGTAGCACCTCTCAAGCTACACTCGCGAAGGCGGTCCCTTGACCGGGTAGGCGAGAATTTCCGATTGTAAGGTTGGGTGTCAATTGCAACCACAGCTCGAGCTGATCTAACGGTTTGCGTTTGAGAACTGAGACCAGTTCAACGATTATCAAGACACCATGCCAAAAGCATTGAGTTGCGCTGTTCTCGCGGCGATTTTGGTTCAAGGTTCTGGATTTTGCGACACAGCAGAATTTGGTCCCACGACTGCGAACAAAAATCCTCGACCGAGCAAAGCGCCTGAAGGCATGGTTTGGATTCCAGGCGGAGAATTTTCGATGGGCGCAGTGATGAACGGCCAGGGCAGTCACGAAATGCCAATGGCGTCCAACGACGCTGG
>DASTZJ010000394.1:0-7433 GCA_035764345.1 Candidatus Udaeobacter sp. | reverse complement strand
CGAGTTTGGTCGTGACCTGGTGCGAGAGTGCGAGGCGCTCGGTGTGATTATCGATCTTGCACACATTAATCCAGCGGGTTTCAACGACGTTTTGTCTATCACGACAAAGCCACCAATTGTTTCGCACACCAACGTCCGGCGCTACTACGATATCGAGCGCAACATCAGCGATGATCAGATCAAAATGATCGGGGAGCGGCACGGCGTCATCGGAATCAATTCAGTGCTCGTGAGTGCAAAGAAAGAGGAGAGCACTCTGGATCGTTACGTTGATCACATCGAACACGTTGCTAATTTGGTTGGGATCGTTGGAGTCGGAATTGGGTTTGATTTCTTTGAGTTTATCTACAGCCAGTGGCCCGAGTCGGCGAAAAGGGAGCTAGCCGAAAAGTTCACAACACCGCACTTCATTCCTCAGTTAAGGAACCATTCGCACGCACGCAACCTCACTCGCAGATTGATCGAGCGCGGTTTCAGCGACGAAGAGATTGAAAAAATCCTGCGCGGAAACTGGCTACGGATTTTTCACGAGTGGCTGTAGCGGCGCGTAACCCGCGGGTGACGAATTTTGTTGTCATCTGAACAATTTTCACCACCCTCAAAAACTTGTGAGAGCCCCTCCCACCGCGCTCTCCTCGCGACAGCCTTCTGTAGTTATCGCTGACGACAGCACTGTCGCCAGAGAAGCTTACTCCAACACCCAGGTCCCGTCCGACGCCAGCGCCGCCGAGCTAAGAAGCTAACCTATACGCTTACGGTAACAAACAACGGGCCGGATACAGCAGCATTGGTTAGCGTAACAGATAGCTTCAAAGACACGCTCTGGCCAGCGAGCTACCGGAGTGGAATAGAAATCGTATATGTGATCAACGCACAAGCCACGACCATCCCGATCATGGCGATGATAAATATGGCGTCCGCGATTCTTTCAAGGCGATGCATTCTGCGCATGCCCCGCGAACGAAGCGCCCAGTAAGAAATCAAACAAGAGATCAGAAACAGCAGTGCGTCGGCGGCGAGCAAATCATCCGCCAGCGTGTCTGCGGTCCCGAGCGTGATAACAACACGGATCAGTCCAATAACGGTCAGGCAAACGCCGACCATCGCCGAAGAGACAGTGAAGATGTGGATGCAAACGTCCTGCTCGAGGTGGCTGTTTGCACGGCGTTGCGGTTCTGTTTCTCCTTTCATGAGACCATTACTTAGACTGGTCGCGAAAGCGACTGTTCAGAGAATTGCGCGGGACATTCTTTCGCTTGCTCTTGCTCTTGCTCCTGCTCTTGCTCATTCTGGCGAGATGAAACCGCAATTCGACCATGAGAAACTGAACGTCTACCAAGCTTCGCTCGAATTCATGACCTGGGCTACGGAGCTGGTTTCGAAACTCGATGCCAGAGCTGCAGTCAAAGATCGGCTCGATGGCGCCTCTACAAGCGTCCCGCTCAATATCGCTGAAGGAAACGGGAAGTTCGCCATCAAAGACCGTTGCCGGTTTATCGATTTTGCTCGCGGCTCAGCACTAGAATGCGCAGCGTGCCTGATGTCTTAGTTGCGAAGCGTTTGACCGATGTTGCCTCAATCATCTCCGGAAAGAAGCAACTGTTCGAAATCGTCTCGATGTTAATGGGTCTCACCAATAGTCTAACCTCGAGAATCGGCGAAGAGCCTGGCACGTATTCGTGCATCGAGGAGCAGGAGCAAGAGCACGAGTAAGAGTAAGAGGACGGATTGAAATTCATTAACCTGACGCGTCGCACCGAGATTGGTGCGAATTCATATTATCTCGAGATCGGCCGCCATCGACTGGTGCTCGATTGCGGAATGCATCCCAAGAACACCGGCGAGGATGCGCTGCCGAATTTCAAGGCGATCGCGGGCCAGGAGATTGAGGCGATCCTGATCTCGCATGCCCACCAGGATCACATCGGCACATTGCCGGTGCTAATGCGGCGTTTTCCCACCGCGCGGATTTTCATGACCGAAGCCACGGCTGAGATCGGCAACGTGCTTTTGCATAACTCGGTCAATGTGATGACCCGGCAACGCGAGGAGATCGGTCGCGCCACCGCGGGGTTGTATCCGCTTTTCACGCATCGGGAAACCGATCGAGCATCGGAACGTTGGCGTCGGTCTCCATTGCGCCAACGAATCTCCATCGCCGGCGAGCGCGCGCCTCAGCGCGAAAAGGACGCGCTGACATTCGAGTTTTTCGATGCAGGACACGTGCTGGGCTCGAGCGGAATTTTGCTACGCGCGGAGGGGCAAACGGTCTTTTATACTGGGGACGTCAATTTCGACGACCAAACGATCATGGAAGCGGCGGTTTTTCCGGAAGAGAAGATTGACATCCTAATCATGGAATGCACCCGGGGCGACCACCCAAAACCCGCGGGCTGGACACGCGCCGGTGAGGAGCAACGTCTGGCAGAGGTGATCGCCACAGCATTTAAGCGCCGCTCATGCGTGCTCATACCGGTCTTCGCACTTGGAAAAACGCAAGAGATCTTGGCAATGCTTTACAAATTCCGTCGTGAAAGGCTTCTGCCTGAGTTTCCCATTTATATTGGCGGTCTCAGCTCAAAGATGACCGATGTCTACGATCGGCGCGCGCATATGACTCGCCGGCAATTGCCGCGTCTGCAATTAATGAGGGAAGCGGCACCATTCATTTTGAATGACGAAACAGTGCGTGACGCGCCGCTGCGCCCGGGACGGATTTACGTGCTCTCCAGTGGAATGATGATACCAAAAACACTCTCAAATGTTTTTGCGCGTCGATTAATCGAGAATCCGCAGCATTCAATTTTTTTCGTTGGCTACGCCAGCCCGGAATCACCCGCCGGTCTTTTGCGGGAGGCGAGAACCAATGGCGAGGTTGCCCTTGATCCCGACAAACCGACCCAGCGTGTCCGCTGCAATATTGAACAGTTTCAGTTCAGCGCGCACGCGACGCGCGAGACGCTCATCGATCGCGCCAAAAAACTTTCGCCGAGCAAGATTGTCCTTGTGCACGGCGATCCACCAGCCGTGGAATGGATGCGAGCGACGCTGTCGGCTGAGCTTCCCCGCTCGGAAGTCTTTGTGCCGGCCCCAGGAATGGAGTTAGAGTTGTGAGAGATTTGAAGTGGGACGCACGAATGAAGTCCCACTTTCCACGCACCACGAAATGATTTCGCCGCGGGTCATCCCGAGCCGCGAAGACGGCGAGGGAGCTCACAATTGTACGAACAGTCACGCAGGTTAGTTAGTGTGATCCATCAGCAAATAAGAGGTTCTTCGCTTCGCTCAGAATGACACGCTATGAAAATCGTCTCATGGAACATTAATTCGCTGCGCAAACGCCAGGACCGCCTGTTTGCCTGGCTGGAAGCGACCGTGCCGGACGTCGTTTGTTTGCAGGAGACAAAATGCACGGACGACCAATTTCCGGCGCTGGCTTTGCAGGCAGTCGGTTATCATGCGGCTTATCATGGAGAAAAATCGTACAACGGCGTTGCAATTCTAACAAAAATGAAACTGTGCGATGTGCGCTCATCGCTCAGCGACGAAGTGGTCGATCCGCAGGCGCGCGTGATTGCGGGGACTATTAACCATGTGCGGGTCTTTTCGATTTACGCGCCCAATGGGCAGGCAGTCGGCTCTCCGGCCTACGAATACAAACTGCATTGGTATCGCCGCCTGCGAGATTGCATTGCGAAAGAAAAATCTAGCGATGTCCTGGTGTGCGGTGATTTCAACGTAGCCCCGGAAGATCTCGACGTTTACGATGCAGATCTTTGGCGTGGAGCAATTATGTGCTCGGAACGCGAACGTGCCGCGTTGCAGGAACTGTGTGAAACCGGTTTGCGGGACACCCTGCGAATTCATCACAAGGAAGGCGAACTTTTCAGCTGGTGGGATTATCAGATGCGCGCGTTTGAAAGAAATCGCGGCCTGCGCATCGACGCGATTCTGGCTAGCGAAAAACTGGCGAAGCGCTGCAGCGCATCAGGAATTGACATCGAAATGCGCAAGGGGAAGGAACCATCGGACCATGCGCCGGTATGGGCGGAGTTCGCAGAATGACTTGTCATCCCGAGCGAAGTCGAGGGATCCCGTGGAATTACCTTAAACTAACATTGCGGGATTCTTCGACTCCGCTGCGCTTCGCTCAGAATGACGGCTCCTTAAATTGAATTTGTGAAGCAAAGCGAACACCTCCGCGTTTCGAACCCGCCGCCAAGGCCTCTCATGATCTGGGATGGCGAATGCCATTTTTGCAAACGATGGATCGAACGTTGGCGCGAAATCACCGCTGGCAAAGTGGATTATGCCACTTACCAGGAGGCAGCCGCGCGGTTCCCCGAAATTCCAGTCGAACAGTTCCAGCGTGCGGTTGCGTTCATCGAGCCAGATGGTGAAGTCTTCTTCGCCGCCGAAGCCGTATATCGCTCGTTGCGATATCGATCTTCGAGGAAATGGCTGGCGTGGAGCTATGATCACGTCCCTGGTTTCGCAGGGATTTCCGAGACCGCTTACAAATTCATCGCGCGGAATCGCAGTCTCGGATCGACCTTCACTCGATTGCTCTGGGGCAAAGATGTGCGGCCGCCGACTTATTTTTGGGCGCGCCGCTGGTTTCTCCGTGCGCTTGGACTCATCTATCTGATCGCATTCGTGTCTCTTTGGCTGCAAGTGGATGGGCTTGTTGGCAGCAACGGAATGTCGCCGGTTAGTCGGTTCCTCCCGGCAGTTCGACAGCAACTTGGGCCAGACGCGTACTTTATTTTGCCGACACTTTGCTGGTTCGACTCGAGCAACGCCTTTTTACATTTCCTTTGCGGGGGCGGCGTTCTCTTTTCGTTGCTTCTGATTCTGGGAATCGCACCCGCGCTTTGCCTCGTCGTGCTTTTTGTCTTTTACCTGTCACTCACCATCGCTGGACAAGTGTTTCTCAACTTTCAATGGGATGTTCTCCTGCTGGAGAGCGGCTTTCTGTCGATCTTTCTTGCGCCATGGCGACTGTGGCCGCAGCGAATTTCTGTAGCAGCAGCCGTGTCGGCTGCGGCGGAGCGTGAACATGCAGGCGACACACCTGCCACTACAGCGCGTTACGAAGAGATTCCCGTTTCACGGGTGGGTTTGTTTTTGCTCAAGCTTCTTCTCTTTAAACTGATGCTCATGTCCGGTGTCGTGAAGCTGACCAGCGGCGACGATTCCTGGGGTTGGCTGGATCAGTCGTTTCATTGGAGCGCGCTGACGGCACTTGATTATCATTACTGGTCGCAACCGTTGCCCACAGTCTTCGGTTGGTGGGCAGACAAAAGTCCGGAGTGGTTTAAACATTTTTCAGTCGCATTTTGTCTCGCAGGGGAGATCATCGCGCCATTTTTCATCTGGGCACCGCGACGCCCGCGGCTGATTGCTGCGGGATTAATGATCTTCCTTCAAATCGTAATCGCGCTGACCGGCAACTATTGCTTCTTCAATCTGCTGACCATCGCGTTGTGCTTGCTGTTAATCGATGACGCGTTGGTGTTTCGTATGGAGGGGCGAGCTCCTTCGAGCCCGGCGTCGCAGGAGCTCCGCCCTCCAAATAGAGAATCTGTGACGTATCGATTGTCAGTCTACACGGCCCTCGTCGTAGTCATTGTCACGTTGCCGATTAACACGTGGCTCATTTTCAGCGCGTTCAATCCGCAAAGCCGACCGCCAGGCTGGCTGGCCAACTTCTACGAACAACTGGAAGCATTTCGGATCGTGAACGGCTACGGACTCTTTCGCGTAATGACCAAGGACCGTTGCGAGATAGTGATCGAGGGCAGTACTGATGGCATTGAGTGGAGGCCCTATGAATTCAAATGGAAGCCAGGCGACGTAAAACGCGCACCTGGCTGGTGCGCACCACACCAGCCAAGACTTGATTGGCAGATGTGGTTTGCCGCCTTGGAAGCCCCAGAGCAAAATCCGTGGCTGGTCGGGCTAATCGTCAGGCTGCTCGAGGGATCGCGAGATGTAACCGGATTGCTTGCGCGTAACCCGTTCCCGGATAGACCGCCCCACTACATCCGCGCGATGTTTTATCGCTATCGTTTTACAAGCAGTGAAGAGCTTCGGCAGACCGGTGCATGGTGGAAACGGCAGGAACTTCGGGAATATTTGCCGACGATCTCCCGGGATCAGCTGCGTTAAAGCGAGAGTGTGGAACGCGTTATCTGCAACAGGCAGTTAAATTAGGCGGCGAAGCTGCGTTTACTTAACATCGACCCCGCCACGGCGGGTCGATCCACCTTGAGGCACACGCCCACATGGATATATTCGGCGCGTGTCGAAGGAAGGACAGATCGTGACGGAAGGCACGGTAACCCAGGTATTGCCGGGTACCATGTTCCGGGTCGATCTTCCGGGACAACGCAATGTGCTTGCACATATCTCGGGTAAGATGCGCAAGCATTTCATCCGGATAGTGCCCGGAGATAAGGTTTCCGTCGAGCTTTCACCCTACGATCTGACAAAAGCGCGAATCATTTTTCGCGAACAGTGACTCCCCTTTTCCCCTCGTTGAAACGTTAAAGCGTTGAACCCTTAAGGGGCCCGTTCTTTCCTACGCTTGAACGGTTCAACTGTTTAGCGCTTTAACGAAACTCGGCGTTTGCCGATTTAGGGAAGCGCGCGGATAGTTGCAGCGAAATCAACCGGAGACTACCAATGGCAGAAGAGAATAAGGCAGAACAAAAGACGCCCGCCGCGGGGGACGCTCGCGACAAGCTTGAGAGCAGTAAACAACATGCGCGCAGAGCCGCTGAAGACTTAAGATCGGCAGCAGGCGCTATCGCTGAAGAATATCGAGGCAAGGCAGAGCAGAAATGGGGCGAAGCACGCGGCAAAGCAGAACAAGCATGGGGGGACGCGAGGAATCGCGCCCGCACATTCCAGGAAGACGCGGAGCAATATGTGCGCGAAAATCCAACGAAGGCGATATTTACCGCGCTCGGAATCGGGTTTGTTCTGGGTCTGATCTTCCGGCGTTAACTCCGAAAACTTTCGGAGATGATCAGCGAGAGCTCTCGGTCCCGCAATCCTGCGGGGCATGCCGGTTTGCTCCAAAACCTGTTCGCGTTCGCGAGCGCGCTTGCCGAATTTTTTGAAAGTCGCTTTGTCCTTCTCGCCCAGGAATCAAAAGCAGCTGCAGTGCAAGTACTGATACTGGCTGGTTGCTTGATTTTCGCTGTACTCCTGTGTGCGTTGGGTTATGTTTTCCTCATAACTGGGGCGGTTGTGGGGTTAGCTCATCTGGCTGGAATTTCATGGCCTTGGATAGCGCTCGCCGCCGCTGCGCTGCATTTTATAATTGCGCTGGTGCTGCTCCTAATCGCGCGGAGCAGAATCACCAAGCCGTTTTTCCGCGCCACTTTGGCTGAATTGAAAAAGGATCGTGAATGGCTGAGAAATCT
>DASTZJ010000393.1:0-5936 GCA_035764345.1 Candidatus Udaeobacter sp. | reverse complement strand
ACAACTTCCCAGCCGGCGAGACCGGCCAAGTAATGACCGAGGAAGAACAGCGCGAAACAAATCGCAGAGATAATTCCAGGCCACGTCGCGCCCGGAATTTTGAATTCTAAGTACGCGCCGAGAATTCCTCCTAGCAGCAGCAATGGCGCAAGCGCAGTGATCCAAAACGCGATTTGTTCAAAGCCAGTTGGTTCGATTGTGACGACGTTGCCTTTGAGTCCGGCTTTTTTGGTCAGATCGGCAACCGAATCGACGACGCCTTCAGCGAGTAGTGGTTTGCCATTAATCCGTTCAGTTGCTTCCTGGGCATTGAGAGTGAGCACCGCTCCCTTGGGATGAACGACGCGGTCACCGATTTTTACTTCCTTGTCCTTGTTCATGAATGCCTCGGCGACGTCGGGACTATGTCCGTTCTTGGTCGCGGACCCACGGATGAGCGCAGACCAATACGAAATCGTTTTCTCCTTTGCCGTAGCGGGAAGATCCTCTCCGGTCGGGAGGATCGGTGCGGCGGCGCCAATTGCGCTCACTGGCGCCATATAAATGTGCTGTGTGGCAATGGCGATAAGTGCACCAGCGGACCCCGCATTTGTATTAATGAACGTGTACGTTGGAATTTTTGTTTGATTGAGCGCGTTCACGATGTCGGCTGCCGTATCGAGCCGTCCGCCGTATGTGTTCATTTCAAAAACGATGGCAGAGGCTTCGTTGCTCTCGGCTGTTTTCACCGCGCGGCGCAAAAACGCCAGGAGCGAAGGCGCGACTTCACCACGCAACGGAACGACGACTACGTCGCCTTTGTTGATGGCATCGCGCGCGTGAGCAGTGCTCGTCACAAGACAACACATCAACGTCAGGATCGAAAGGCTCGTCTTCACGGAACGGAAGATTGTAGGGCGTTTCTGTGAAACCCCACTGTATCGGTCATAATGGAGCGTCGGACACAGACGCCCTACAATGACTGTTTTGAAACGCAGTCGCACTGCGTAAGTTTGACATCGCTTCCAAAGCCAAACGAGGCAAAAATAATCAGGCGCGCATGGGAACGATCCCTCCGGAAACGATCGAGCAGATTGCTGCCGCGAATGATATTGTGGAAGTGATCGGCTCGTATTTTCCGCTCAAACGCGCCGGAACGAATTTTAAGGCGCTTTGCCCATTTCATCAGGAGAAAACGCCTTCGTTCATGGTCAGCCCGAGCCGGCAGACCTTTCATTGCTTCGGTTGTGGCGCGGGTGGGAGCGTTTTCCGGTTCGTAATGGACTACGAGCATACGGATTTTCCATCGGCTGTGCGCAAGCTCGCGACGCGCGCCGGAATTACAGTGGTGGAGAAGCGCGGTGCACCGGATGAAGATCGACGATATGAGGCGCGCCGGACGCTGCTGAAATTGCACGCCGACGCTGCCGAATGGTTTCATGAAAACCTGCTGAAAAGAGATGTCGGGGAACCGGCGCGAAAATATTTAAAACATCGCGGTATTACGGCGGAAATCGCCAAGAATTGGCAGCTTGGTTACGCCCCGGACGAGTGGGATGCCTTTGGTAGCTGGGCGCGCGCGCACGGCTACCATACTCGCGACCTGATTACGGGTGGCCTGGTAAAAACAAGGGATGATGCAGAGGGCGCACCCGGTGAGAGGTCGAGCGCGTACGATCGCTTTCGTGGCCGAATCATGTTTCCGATTTGCAACGATGTCGGTGAAGTGATCGCCTTCAGCGGCCGGCTCCTGAGTGAGGCGGAGGGAGCGGCAAAATATGTGAATTCGCCGGAGACGCCGCTTTTTCGAAAAGGCAGCGTGCTCTTTGGTCTGCACAAGACCAAGCGCGCCCTTATCGAAGCGAACTGCGCTGTTGTCTGCGAGGGGCAGCTCGATTTGATAAGTTTATTCGAAGCAGGAATCACCAACGTGGTCGCGCCGCAGGGGACTGCTTTCACAGAAAATCAGGCGCGGGTTTTGAAACGCTTTGTAAATGAAGTTGTTCTTTGCTTCGACTCCGACGCAGCTGGCCAGAAGGCCGCCGAACGTTCGCTCGAAGCGCTGCTTGAGAATGACTTGATTGTGCGAGTGGCCGAGATGCCAGTAGGAGCGGACCCTGATTCGCTGGTTCGGCGCGAAGGGAAAGAGGCATTTGAAAGCCGCGTTGCCGGTGCGCGTGATTTCTTCGATTACTGGATTGAGCGTGAGACCGCCGGTGTTGATCTGGCGTCCTTAGGGACCAAGATGCAGTTGGCCAAAAGCCTGGCTGAGACCGTTTCGCGCGTGCGCGACCCCCTCATGAGGGGAGAGATTTCGAACAAAGTCAGCGCACGCCTCGGTGTCGCTGCTCAAGATTTTCAGTCGCTCCTACCCAAGCAGAGAAGCCAATCATTTCGCTCAGGTGATCAATCTGAGGCGCATGCCACTGGCGGGACTGCTCCCGTGCCGCGGCACGATATCGCCATGCTTTGCCTTCTGGCTTTGCGAGATGAAAAAGCGCGACAATTTCTTCGCGAACAGAATTGGCACGAGACTCTGGGGCAAGTCCCGGATGGTGAAATTCTTGCCTGCATCCTCAAAGGCGATCTGCACCCGGATGACGCCGCCTCACTCAATGCCTTTATGGTCACGCTTTCTCCGTCCGAGGAGCGACTGGTCTCTTCATGGCTTCTGCAAAAGGTGCCGTCCAATGCTGGGGTGATGGTCGAAAAGTGGTGGCTGGGCATTCGCCAGGCTGTCTTGCGCCGTCAACTTGATGTTGCCGCAAATCAAATCAAACTCCCAAACCTGAGCACCGGAGAGATCGTAAATTTGCAGAAACAAATCCTTGACCTGCAGGAACAGCTCCACGAGCTTTCTCAGCCTGCCGGCCCGGGCGACAACTAGTTGTCGATCTGTTGCCGCGCGGCGAATCGAACGTCTTAGTCAAATCCCTAATCGCATCATCTTGGCCAGGCATTCGAAACACAAGGGAGGGAGCCGACAGTCGTCGGCGAAACGGCTTAAACGAGTCCAGCGCCGCAGTTCATCAAAAAGACCTGTTGCTCTTCGACTTCGCCGGAAGCTTAAGAAACAGCCACGAATCGCCGCACTCAAAGCCAAGCGCGGACTAGCCTCACGACAAAACAATAACGGATCGTTACCAGAGCCGCGAGAGCAAATGGTAGCGTCGCGTTTGTACTCGGCGATTGAATTACAGAGTCGCATTCGCGAGCTGATCAAACTGGCGAAAGAACAAGGTTATCTGACGTTTGATGACTTAAACGAGGCGTTGCCCGAGGGAATCACCGACGCCGATGAATTGGACCTTATTCTTACGCGGCTGCGTCGCTTGGAGATCGACATCATCGAGGCGTCGGAAGTCGATCGCTACAAGGACGGGAAAAAGGACACAGAGGAGGACCTGGAAGAGGAAGAGAGAACCGAAGCCAAGGTCGATATTCTGGACGACCCGGTGCGGATGTATCTCAAGCAGATGGGTCAGGTGCCGCTTCTGACCCGGGAACAGGAAGTAGAAATATCCAAACGCATCGAGGAAGCCGAAGACATGGTGCTGAAGCACATTAATCGCTTTGGTTTTATCGCGCAGGCCCACTTGGATCTGGCCGGGAAGCTGATCGAGGGCAGGGAACGGTTCGATCGGGTGATTCTCGACAAGAAAATCGAGAGCCGGGAAAGGTATATGAAAAATCTCCCGCGTCTCTGCAAACAGGTGGAACAGTTAAGCGCCTCGATCACGCGGCAGTTTTGCGAGGTCTCGCGCAATTCTCAAAAAAAACGACCTCAGAAGGTCCGGGCATTGCAAAGGATGATGACTTCGTTGCAAAGGCTT
The DNA here is from genome assembly GCA_035764345.1 of Candidatus Udaeobacter sp. Lineage (GTDB taxonomy): Bacteria > Verrucomicrobiota > Verrucomicrobiia > Chthoniobacterales > UBA10450 > Udaeobacter. The sequence goes on along the minus strand of DASTZJ010000393.1, from coordinate 2,124 downwards.
TATCCTCATTTTTACCTCAAGCAGAAAGTCACGGAGGAATTTGTACACCTGGCGGATGACGCGCACCACACGTCGCTTTACCTGGAAACTGAGCTGGCCAAAAATCCTCGCAGCAAGAAACGGCGATTGCAGCTTCAGAACAAGATCCGCGAGCTGGAAAAGGGGCTGTGGTTTTCGCTTGGCGAATATGCGAAAGAATACCAGGCGCTTAAGGGTTGGATGCGCCAGGCATTCAAGGCAAAAACCGAAATGGTGGAAGCCAATCTGCGTCTCGTCATCTCGATCGCAAAAAAATACACCAATCGCGGTCTATCGTTCCTTGATCTGATCCAGGAAGGAAACATGGGGTTAATGAAGGCGGTCGAGAAATTCGAATATCGGCGTGGCTACAAGTTTTCCACCTACGCGACGTGGTGGATTCGCCAGGCCATCACCCGCTCTATTGCCGACCAGGCGCGCACGATTCGCATCCCGGTCCACATGATTGAGACGATTAATAAGCTCATGCGGGTGCAGAAACAACTGGTGCAGGAATACGGACGCGAACCAACGCCCGACGAAGTGGCCGAAGAAGTCCTCCTGCCAGTAGATCGCGTGCGCTCGGTCCTCAAGATGGCGCAGCAACCCATCTCCCTTCAGTCTCCAGTTGGCGAGAGCGAGGAAACGAATTTTGGCGATTTTATCGAAGACAGAGGCGCCGAAAATCCGAGCGACATGACAGCGATTGTTTTGTTGAAGGAAAAAATTAAAGACGTGCTGGAAACACTGACCGATCGTGAAAGACAGGTCCTCGAGCAGCGATTTGGGCTGGTCGATGGATATAGCCGAACCTTGGAAGAAGTAGGCCGGCAGTTTCAGGTCACTCGCGAGCGTATCCGCCAGATCGAAGCAAAGGCCTTGCGTAAAATGCGGCATCCAACTCGTATCCGGCAACTCGAAGGCTTCCTCGAAGCTCCCGGACTGTGAATATGGTTGCCATTCCAGCGCAACTTTCCAACTCTACAGATAGTTCAATTGACTGGAGACTATGGATCGTGAAGATGACAAGCAGTTGTGGGATATCCTCGGCCGTTTTCCCGAGCCCACGCTTTCGCCATTCTTTGCCCGGAACGTGGTGAGGAGCGTCCGCCAGGAAGCGACTCGCTTTGAGCGGATGCGCGGCTGGTTTAGTTGGCGGAGACTTGCCGCGGCGTCCGCTGTGGCAATCGTCGTGATCGGCACGGCTATCGCTACACATCATCCAGTCTCGCAGAGGACGGCTGTGAATGACTCAGACGTGGTGGCAAAAATCGATCCACAAGATTATGACGTCGTGGCCGATCTGGATGAACTGATCGCCTGGGATGAAAATAGCGTGTGGGAAGAAAAGCCAACTATGTAAACTGATCGTCGCTTTGTCGGTTTTCGCTTTGGTCTGCACCGCCGCACAAGCGCAACCGCATCGACCCGGCGGGCGTCCGCCGACGGGACCGCCGCACGGGTCAGCAGGTCAGCCGCACGGGCCAGCAGGTCAGAGCATGCGTGAGCGGTGGATGGCAATGCCTCCGGCAGCCAGGCAAAATTTCCAGCGCAACGCCGAGCGTTGGATGCGAATGAGCCCGGCAGAGCGCAACGTGATGCGCCAGCGAGAGAATTTGCGCCGTGAAACTATCAGGCGTGAGACCGAAGCGGCGGTTCGTCAATCCGGCCTCCACTTGAATCCGCAGGAACGCGCTCAGTTTGAATCCCGCTACATCCAGGAGCGCAGAAAGGTCGAGCAGGCGCTCCGGCAACAAATCGAAACCGAACGACAGCAGCAGTTGCCAGCGTTGATTCAGCAACTGAAAAGAGAGTTCCAAATTGATCAGCCGACCAAGGGCCCCGCGGCAAAACCGGTAGAGTCGCCTAAATCAAAAAAGTAGAGCCCGCAGTTTTTCATTTTGCCCTTGTGCAAAATGTCTGTTCTGAAAAGGAACTGGCTCGAAATTACTTTCGAGCCAGTTCGTTGGATTCCTAGATTCTACGTCACCTTTATTACCGATAGTAGTGGTGACGATGGTGTCGGTAGTAATAGCGATGCCCGCCGTACCAATAAGGCCGGTAGTAGCCATAGTAAGGATACGATCGGTAATAGCGGTACGGATA
>DASTZJ010000392.1:0-2169 GCA_035764345.1 Candidatus Udaeobacter sp. | reverse complement strand
TGATGGGTGTTCGTTTGCCGGAACGCAGCATCTGGATGGGGATCAAAGCCGTTTACTCGTCGCTCATCGCGCGCTCGCCGGCGTGGGAAATCGCGGAGACATTTTTTAATTCGTTAACCCGCCGCGTTTTTGCCACCGACGGCGTGGACCAGGCCATCGAATTTGTCGATACCGATTTCGACGCGCCGCCGTCGGGTGCCCCGATCACTGTCGCGAAAACTTATCGGGGCCAAAGCCTGCCCGAACTGCTGTGTTCGGCGTTAACGGATGCTTTTGATGAAAGCTGCTGGGACGACCTGCGGAAGACGGCGAAACTGGCTGCGGTGCGGATTGAAGCGGCGCGCGTGGCGAAAAAGTCGCAGCCCGAACTGGAGATTGTCCCGAGTGTTTTTTATCGCGGACGCGGCGCCTATTTGGTGGGACGCGTCTTGCGCGAGGGACAGTTGCCTTTGCCCATCGCGCTTTGCCTTCGTCACGAAAATGAGCGCGGCATCGTCCTCGATGCGTTGCTACACGGAGATGTCGATCTTGCGATTTTGTTTTCGTTTACCCGCTCCTATTTTCGGGTGGTAGTTGAATGTCCTTATCGGCTTGTGCGTTATCTTCAGCAATTGATGCCGCGCAAACGCTTGATTGATCTTTACAACGCCGTCGGTTTTCATCGGCACGGTAAAACGGAATTTTACCGGGATTTCATCGCCCATTTGCGCAAATCTAGCGATCGTTTCGTCGTGGCCGAAGGAGCTCGCGGAATGGTGATGAGCGTTTTCACGCTGCCGAGCTACGATGTCGTTTTTAAACTGATCAAAGATCAATTTGATTTGCCGAAAGATACCACCCATGAGGATGTACGGCGGCGCTACCGATTGGTTTTCGAACATGACCGAGCGGGACGATTGGTCGAAGCGCACGAGTTCGAGCATCTGCGCATCCCGGGGGATCGGTTCGACCCTCAGCTGCTGGCTGAACTTTTGCGCGATGCTCCTTCGATTGTGAAGATGGAGGGCGGCGACGTCGTCATCGCGCACGCCTATGTCGAGCGTCGTCTTTGCCCGCTCAACCTTTTTTTCCGGGAAAACCAGACGGAGGCAATCGCGGCTGCCGGGCGCGATTACGGGCAATCGATCAAAGACCTTGCCGCCTCGAATATTTTTCCGGGGGACCTGCTCACGAAAAATTTTGGCGTGACCCGGCACGGCCGCGTCGTCTTTTACGATTACGATGAGCTTTGTTTCCTTACCGATTGCAATTTTCGCAAATTGCCGGAAGCGCGGACTCCGGAGGAAGAAATCGCCGCCGAACCGTGGTTCTCCGTGCGTGAGAACGACATTTTTCCGGAGGAATTTTTGCAATTCCTGGCTTTCCCAAAGCCGGCCTTGGCCGCGCTGCTTGAACATCACGGCGAGATTTTTGGCGCCGATTTCTGGCGCGACATCCAGCGCCAAATCGGAGCAGGTGAAATTCCAAAAGTGTTCCCTTACAGAGCGGAGCGACGGCTGGCGAATGACTAAGCACCTTCCTTCAGGCCCGCAAAGAAGTCGTTGATCTTGTCCCAGACTTCCTGCCTACCGGAAGATTTCACAGGAAATGCGCCCGGCGCGGCTCGAACGCGCAACCTACGGCTCCGGAGGCCGTCGTTCTATCCAGTTGAACTACGGGCGCGAATGAAGCCCGAACATAACGCAATTTAACGAGTTAGCGATTCAAGGATTTAGCGGTTTTCCGGTCGCTAAATCTCCAACTAGTTAAATCGCTAAATGACCCTCTAGACGGTTGCAATTTCACCTATCCTGCTGGAAACTGTTCGCCCGCCCGAGCGGGTGGGAAGGGGATTTTCATGAATCAGATCATCGATGCCATTGAGAAAGAACAGCACCGAGGCGACGTGACGCCGTTTTCTGTGGGGGATAGCGTGCGCGTCCATACCCGTGTAGTGGAAGGGGACAAGGAACGAGTCCAGATATTCTCCGGCATAGTTATTGGCCGCAAAGGCCGTGGACTCAACGAGACATTCACCGTGCGCCGAATCTCGTACGGGGAAGGCGTGGAGCGTGTGTTTCCGCTTCATTCACCGCGCATTGCAAAAGTAGAAGTGGAGCAACAAGGCCGTGCGCGTCGCGCCAGACTAAATTATCTTCGCACTCGCAAAGGTAAGGAAGCGACAGCGGT
>DASTZJ010000391.1:0-4219 GCA_035764345.1 Candidatus Udaeobacter sp. | reverse complement strand
TCCGGTAAATGTGCGAATCACCGATAGTCGTTCCTTACGAAGCCATTCCCGGCGCTGGCGATTAGTTAGACCATTGTGTGGCTGGTTCGCTAGCTCTTGAATCCACAACAGGAAATCACGCTGCGGCTTATCAAGATTGGCTTTGGACCATGCTTCGCGTTTTCCCTGTAGAGCCTTGGACGGTGCCTCTACTTGCCCAATGTAATCAGTTAGGTGAATAAAAGAGTCGTGTCCCATCAGTTTTCAATTTCAGTATACGCGTCAAAAAAAATCTTTGGCAAATTTGCCTTCGTGCCGAGCACCGTTGAAGCGTTAAAGTGTTAAAGCGTTGAAGCGAAATTGCTATCGGAACGTAAGGCGCTTCAACGGTTCAACGATTTTAACGACCTTAAACAGTGCTTGCATTCGCATCGCGGCATTGCTGAGCGAGCGCGCGCTGCGTTTAGCTTTCGATTGCAAGATACCACGCGACGCTGCGTTTACTCTGAGGTGAAAAAACTGGAAGCCATCATTAAACCGTTCAAGCTCTTTCATTCGGATGGCGCCATTCAGAATGTCAGTCTCTTTCAACGTTTGCACGCGGGCATAGCAAGGGCGTCAACCAGCCGTGGTGAAACTGGTTGAGCCATTTTTGCGGCAAAATAATTCCAAGTCATATGCCGCCTTCTCCGGATTAGCTTTCGCCCATGCCTTTCTTTGTTCGCGTGTCATCAGATTTGGTTTGTTGGCTTTTGCAGGGGTATGACGTTAATCGAGCGATCGTTGTGAGAGTACGGCAACCAAGTGACGCGAAATACATAATTGTCTGGCCCCAAGCCCGTTACAGAAGTTGTGTCTAACGGCCGGGTGGCGAAAATATGGAGGAGCGAGGGGCGCGCCGCGCCGGTGGGCCCCATCCCGGCCCCCCACCCGGCCTGGCCGAAGCCGGTATGCCCCCCGGGGCCGAGGCCAGAGCCGGACATGAACCGCGGCCCGGCGCATGGATCGCCGCGCCGGCGCCAACGAGTCACGTCTGTAGGTCGGTGGGTGTTGAGGACTTACGCAAATTCGACCATGAACGATGTGGCAAAAACGGGCAACGGCGTGACATAATGCGACATGCCTCAGCGCAAGGAACTTATGCATGGCCGAAAAGCCGGCGTTCGGGGTCGGAGGGCCGGGCAAGGGATCGGTGCGCCCGCGATGGCTAGGATTATGGCGACCGGACCCCTTTAACTGACAAACGCCACTAGATTTCCCGCCTCTACCGCTGGCGCGATCTTCCAATATCGCTCCGCTTCTTCCGGTAGCACCAGCTCCCGATAAGTCGAATAGAGCATCTGCGGGCTAGTGTGTCCTAACTCAGCCGCCACTCGAGGCGCGTCATGGATTGCGGCCAGCCGATACGAAGCGAACGAGTGGCGCAACCCGTTATTCGGCCAGCGCGCGAGTCCCGCGGCTTTACGGACCCGAGCAAGTTTGCTGGGCACGCCCTTTGGCACTAGGCGGCCATGTCGTAAGCCTATCGGCGTCTGAGATAGCCACGCCGCGAGATTGGTTTGTATGGGAACAATTCTACGCCGCGCGCTTTTTGCTTTTGCTGCTTTCACTTCTATGAATCCACGAGCAAGATCGACTTCGGACCAGTCTAAGCGCTTGATTTCAGCATCTCTGAGCCCGGCAAACGCACCAATGGCGAGCATTGGCAACACGTCCGGGGCCTGCGCCGCAGCTGCTTCCAGAAGGGCCCGCAGTTCATCCACGGTGAAAATCTCCGGCGGGTGGCCCGGTAGTGTGGGACGTCCAGTGTGCAGGATCGGGTTAGTGTCGATCATTCTCCGGCGCATCGCGTAACCGAACAACACGCTAATGTTCGCCCGAAAATTAGCCCTGCTCTTAGGGGCGCCGGGAAGGGCACGAAGCCAGTTGTCCAGTTCTTCCACGGTGATAGCCGCGATCGGTCGGCTGCCAAAGTACCGGGAGAATGCTGCCAGCCGGAACTTCAAATCCTTGAGATAAACTTTAGACCGGCCATCTTTACGCTTTGCGTCCAGAAGTTCCGTCACAAGCTCCGCGACGGTGGTTTTGCTGCGGCGCACGCGCTTCAAATGGTCGAGGTAAAACTTAGATGCATCATTGATGGTCTTTCCGAACTCTGCGAGATCACGTTTTGCTGTAATAAAGTCGCTCAATTCACGCTGTGGCAGGCCGATCGCTTCCCGTCCGTAGCGTTCGAGGAGCGTGCGTTGCCGGAGTCTCTCACCTTCAGCCTCTGCGCGAGTCTTAAAGAACTTGCGCCCCTTTCCCCATGCACGAAGATCGAGCTGGAATGGACGTGTCGAACTATGCTTATATTTCCGGACGTTTAGAACGGGCTTTTTCATGCCTAAAGTCTATGAGACCGTCAATATGGTGTCAATGCCCAATTTTAGGCGAAAAGGGCCTGTACTTGTAAGCTCTACACGATAAGTGACTTAACCTCGTGAGTTTCATTCGTACAGGCTTTCGCGAGATCGGATTGAAAATCCGTCGCCAGCGAACGCGCATAGCACTTCGTCACGAAAGGCGTCTCCTCCAAAAGAGCGAAATCAATCTCGGTCGGGAAGGAACTACGCAAGCAGCCAATTTTCCCGAGCTCCGCAATGAGATCGTCGCTCTTAAGAAGTTGGAGCAGGAACAAAAGGAAGTCGCACTTCGAATCGCGCGTATCGAAGAAGGGATAAAGAAGATCGAAGAAGAACGGCAACAAAATGCGCGCGAACAAGCGGCGGCGATCGCAAAGTTGGAGGCGGAAAAGAAGCCACTTCTCCAAAAGCGCAACCAAACGAAAAGCAATGTTGATGTCTGCGAGCGCGAACTGTCCGCCGTAGAACGCCGCATTCAGGAAAGCGAGGCTGCCGATCGTGATCTTTTGAAAGAACTCTCGGATCTGCATGCGCTTGACCCGGCTCCTGCAGATCTGGAAGCGCGATCTGCCAGCATCAGTGCACGAAGGGCGCGACTTCCGGATGAGCGGGCAGAACTGGTCCGGGCGCGCCTTGGCAGCGCGGAGGCGGCGCGTTTGGCCAGGGAGAAATTGAACGCCGCAGAAGCGGAACTTTCCGCGGTGGAAAAAAATATTGCGCGCACCCGGAGCGAGTTTGAAGCGCGCGACCGAAAATTGAGTGATAACATCCGCGCTCAGCAAGAAGCAGCGCGCAACGCACGCGCACGCCATCAGACGGTCGAGGAGCGAAAAAATCCGGCGTATTTGAACATTGGCCGGCACCTTGCAGCGCAGGGCGTTGCGCCGCCAAACGCGCCGCATTTGCTAGCCGAGGCGCATCGCCGCCGTGAGGCGGTGGATCGGCATTTGGAGCACAAGGCAGAGCTAGCCCTGCTCTCAAGCCGGATCGACAAGCAGGAGCTGCGAAAATTTTATTTCAGTGTTTTCTCGGTGCTGGTCCTGCTTGCAATTACGCTGCTTGTTATTTTCCAATCTCCGCGAGGACGCGAATGGCTGCCACAGGAAACCGACACGATTTTGTCAATCAACGCCGATCAATTTGAACGGGCAAACCTCGCACGGCGCTGGCGCAACGACCAGCCCAAACTATGGCCGGGATTAATCGGCGCAGCAGCAGCGACTCCGGGATTGAACCTGTCTCGAGACGCAACACGCATTACTCGTGCAATTACAACCAACGAAACTGGAGAAACGCGGGAGTTCGTCCTGGTTGAAGCGCGTCGTGGCGCTCCAACGGCCATTCGCGCGATCGCCAGCGATAAGGCGTTCAAAAAGCGCGCTATTAGCGGCTTGCCAGTTTGGGAACGACCGCCGGATTTTGCTGTCGCCAGGGTCGGACCCGCAACGCTCGCCGTTGGAGCACCGACTGCAGTGGATGAGCTGGTGCTTGTGCGTCTCGGGATGAAACCGGACCTCAAAATCACAGGCCAACTGTTCGATCGTTTCCAGGCACTCGATCGCGAAAGTGCTCTACGACTCATTTCGCGCGATCCACCCGATCTCTCACGTGTTTTTAATCCGATCTTTACCCCCGCACTGCTCGACGCTTCACAATTACTGGGTCTTGCAGTCAATCTACAAAATCCGGTAAAAGCCAGAGTGCTCATAAAAGTGAACTCCAGCAAAAATGCTGCCGAGGTCGCGCGAAATTTGCACGATAATCCACAGCAATGGCTGCGTTTGCCGGACTCGGAACTGTTGCTCTATTCTCGACCACCCGAGGTTCAAAGACCG
>DASTZJ010000390.1:0-2171 GCA_035764345.1 Candidatus Udaeobacter sp. | reverse complement strand
TGGAACAAACACGCCACATCTATTGACGAAACGCATCTCGACCGCGACGCTCGATTAGCTTACGTAATTCTCACGCATGGCGATTGAAGTTAAAATTCCCTCGGTAGGTGAATCGATTACGAGCGGTGTTGTCTCTGCCTGGCACAAGAAATCCGGCGAGTTCGTGAACGAAGGCGAAGCCCTCTTCACCCTCGAGACCGACAAGGTTTCCACCGAAATTGTCGCCGAAAAAGCCGGCGTAATGGAAACAAAGGTGCCGGAGGGCCAGGAGGTGAAGATCGGCGAGGTAGTCGCCATCATTGACGATTCTAAGCAACGGCCCTCGGAAAAGAAGGAAGAGAAACCGCCAGAAAAAAAGAAAGAGCTTGAGGAAAAAAAGGCTTCAGCTGTAGCCGCGGGCGCTGACCGCGGTGCGCCGCAGCCAACGGCAGCGGCTACAGCTCCGCTTTCGCCCGCGGTTCGGCGAATCGTCGAAGAAGAAAACCTTGAACCGGAAAAAATTCGCGGCACTGGCGAAGGAGGTCGCCTAACAAAAGGAGATGTATTGGCTGCGGCACAACAGCGCGGCAAGGCGGACTCGTCCGCCGTAGCTTTGCTGAAGGCGGAAGAAAAGATTGAGACCCGCAAAGTCGAACCATCTGGTGATGGGCGGTTCGTTCGCAAAAAGATGTCGCCGCTTCGCCGCAAGATCGCGCAGCAACTTGTGATGGCGCAGCACACCGCTGCGATCCTGACGACTTTCAACGAATGCGACATGAGCACCATCCAGGAATTGCGCCGGAACAAACAAGAGGAGTTCACGAAAAAGAACGGCGTCAAGCTGGGTTTGATGTCCTTCTTTGTTAAGGCCTGCGTAGAAGCGCTTAAAGCCGTGCCGGTAGTTAATGGTCACATCGAGGATGACGATTTCATTCAAAACAATTTCTATGATATTGGCGTAGCCGTCGGCACAGAGCGTGGATTGGTGGTTCCGGTCGTGCGCGATGCGGACAAAAAGAGTTTCGCGGGTTTGGAGCGCAACATCGCTGATTACGCCAGCAGGGCACGCGACGGGAAACTGAAAATCGAAGATCTCCAGGGCGGCACCTTTACCATCACAAACGGCGGAGTATACGGATCGCTGTTCGCCACGCCGATTCTAAATCCGCCGCAAAGCGGCATCCTGGGCATGCATAAAATCATGCCGCGACCAGTTGCCGTGGACGGGAAAGTGGAAGTCCGCCCAATGATGTATTTGGCACTGAGTTACGATCACCGCGCAGTCGACGGCAAAGAAGCCGTCACGTTTCTCATCAAAGTGAAGGAGTGCATCGAGGATCCGACAAAGCTGCCGCTGGATTTTTAGAATAAAAGCGGCAGGGCGCTGCCGCAGTCCAAGACGCAAGCGCATATGTGACGTTGCAATGACGGCAACGTTTGGAGTGCGGCGCTGCTCCGCCGCTTTAACGTGCATGATTGCTCCACTTCATCGGGAATGGCAAAATGACATATGGAAAAATTTGATGTTGTTATCATTGGCTCGGGCCCCGGCGGTTACATTGCTGCGATCCGCTCCGGTCAGCTCGGTCTGAAAACCGCCCTCGTCGAAAAAGACAAGGAGCTGGGCGGCACTTGCCTGAATGTGGGTTGTATCCCGAGCAAAGCGCTCCTGACTTCGAGAGATCATTTCATGTTCGTCAAAATAGAGGCGTCCAAGCACGGCATCGTAATCGACAGCGCGCACGTTGATCTGGCGAAGATGCAGCAGCGCAAAGACAGGGTTGTGAAGACTTTCAACGGCGGTGTGCGCTCGCTGATGAAGACGAACAAGGTCACCGTCTTGGAAGGGACGGCCACGATTACCGCGCCTGGAAAAGTTTCCATTAAATCCTCCAAGGGTGACACGCAGGAGATCGAGACAAAAAACATCGTAATCGCCACCGGCAGCGCGCCGGCGGAACTGCCATTCGCGAAATTCGACGGTAAAACAATCGTGAGCAGCACCGAAGCGCTCACCTTCGCCGAAGCTCCGAAGAAGCTCGTTGTGGTCGGCGCGGGCGCGATAGGGCTCGAGCTGGGCTCTGTTTGGAACCGGCTCGGTTCGGAAGTGACAATATTGGAATTTCTCCCCCGTATCGCACTCGGTTTCGATCTTGAGCTCTCGAACCTCCTTCAGCGTTTGCTCACCGCTC
>DASTZJ010000389.1:0-2908 GCA_035764345.1 Candidatus Udaeobacter sp. | reverse complement strand
CGTACATGGCCTTAAAAGTTGTTCTCTTATTATGTCACAAAAGAAGAAAATGACGAAGCACGAATGCAGAATGACGAACGAATGATCAAATGCCAAAAGAGCGGGTAACGGCTCTATTCGTCATTCAAGCCTTCGGATTTGATTGGGCATTCGTCATTCGGATTTCGTCATTCCCTAATACACATCGCGCTTGTAGCGCTTATCGCTCTTGAGCTTCTCAACGTATTCGTTGGCTTGCTCAATGCTTTTACCACCTTGTTCCTGTACGATTTTGCGCAGCGTCGCATCGACATCCTTGGCCATTCGCTTGGCGTCGCCGCATACGAAAAAGTGCGCGCCTTCCGCATCGAGCCATTTCCAAATCTCAGCGGCATTGTCGTTCATCCGGTGCTGGACATAAATCTTCTGGGCCTGATCGCGCGACCAGGCGCAATCCAGCCGTGTGAGAAGTCCTTCGTTCAGATACGCCTTGAATTCGTCTCCATACGCAAAGTCGCAGCTCTCGTGTTGTGAGCCGAAGAAAAGCCAGTTCTTACCTTTGGCCCCGGTGGTTTTTCGCTCCTGCAGATACGCGCGGAACGGCGCGATTCCGGTTCCAGGACCTACCATAATGATCGGTGTGTTAGAGTCTTCCGGCAGATGAAAATGTTTTGCCACGCTCGGGAAAACAGGCACCGGCACGTCATCGGCGCGTTCGGCAAGAAAGGATGAGGCAACTCCTTTGCGCAGCCGGCCATTGCTTTCGTAACGGACCACGTCCACGATGAAGTGCACCTGCTCCGGGTAGGTCTTTAAACTCGAGGCCACTGAATAAAGTCGTGGCTGTAATTTCGTTAAGAGCCCGACAAATTCTTCCGGCGCGAAGCGGGCAGAAGGATGTTCCGAGAGGAAATCGATAATCTCCATTCCCCAGAGGTAAGTCTCCAGATCGTGTTTGCGGTCTGGCGCGAGGAGGTAACTCAGCGTGGGCGCAGCGGAAGCTCGCTCGGCAATAGCCCTCAAAAATTTCGGCGTTGGCTGCGTGATACTGTAATCGCGCAGCAGTGCTTCGCGCAACCTCATCGGTTCGCCTCTCGGTCGCGGAACCTCTTCATCGCCAGTCGCGCCAAGCGTATGGATGATTTCATGAACTAGTTCTGGGTCGTTGGTTGGATAGATCGCCAATGAATCGCCCACTTCAAAGCTCAAACCCCATCCTGTCAGATCGAGTTCGAAATGGCGTGTATCCTTCTCAGACTCCGGACCGCTGAGACGGCGATTCACAACAAGACGAGCAGGAAACGGGTTTGCCCGTGTGTATCGCGGGGCAGCAACGGCAGTGGCAGTTTCAGCATGCATAGGGCAAAATTTCAGACACGAATCTCACGAATTTACACGAATTACAACGATTCGTGTCCAACAGTGGACTTAGCCTTTCGAGATTCGTGACAATTAGTACAATTAGTGTCTCTAGTCGTCGTTTCCGATTGCGAGCGTAGGGCAAACATCCATCGCACGCTGCGCAGCGGCTGCTTCCTCAGATGTTTCGGGCTGTTTAAAAAAGTGAACGGCAGTTTCATCGCTGTTGTATGTCAAAAGATTCGGCGCTTCTTCGAGACAAAGGCGGCACAACGCGCAGCTGGTATCGACATACCACTGCCCAGGCGCGTTCTCCGGCTGTCTGCTCAGTTTGTCTGCCACAATCCAAGTAAACTCAGGATAATGTTGAAGAAAATGAGTCCGGACGCGCCCTAAATGATCCTGGATCTTCTTTTGTTGCGGCGAGCTTTTCTTGGTGTGCTGGATGCGAGTGTAATCGCGAAATCCACCTGTCGTTTGAAAGCGTCAACGCGGACAACAAACACGGATAGCTCGTTGCCGACGCTAAAGCGTTTGCGCGACCGTCTCCCGATAAGCTGCCGCCGAGCCGAATCAAACAAATAAAAGTCGTCCATTAACGAGGAGACGTGGATTAAACCGGTCACGAGAGCATCTGGCAGTTCTACCATCAACCCGTAGTTGCGGACATCGACAATAGTAGCGCGAAAGATCTGGGGATTGCGTGCATCGAGCTGCCGTTGAAAAAACTCGAGTTTCTTCGTCTGGATCGCGTCAACCTCTGCGTCGGCGGCGGTTCGTTCCGTAGCTGAAATGTGCTCGGCGATCGAAGCGATCTGGGCCATGTCGGGTCGGTTGGATCGGCGCGCTGCGCCGACCCCCGAAAGCTTTCGGGGCAGCGCAGCGTCCCTACCTAATGCGCGATGCACAACCAAATCGGCATAACGCCGAATGGGACTGGTGAAATGCAAGTAATTTGCCTTGGCCAGCCCGTAATGGCCGAGCGGCTGCGGAGAGTAACGGGCGCGTTTCAAACTTTTAAGCAAAGCGACCTTGAGCGCTTGCTCTTCCGGTTTTCCACGGACTGACGCCAACAATCGCTGCAGCTCGGCGCGATGAGTCAGATCACCAACCATGAAATTAAAGCCGAGCACGAATTCGCGATACTCTGCCAATTTTTCCGGGTCTGGATTTTCGTGAACACGATAGATGGTCGGAATCGCGCGCTTTTTCAGTTCACGCGCAACAGCCTCGTTGGCAGCCAGCATGAATTCTTCGATCAGCTGGTGCGATTCATCATTCTCGACACGCTCCAATTTTACCGGACGTCCATCTTTATCGACCCACACTTTTACCTCTGGAAAATCGAGGTCCAGGGCGCCATGCTCGAACCGCTTCTGCCGCAATAACGCAGCGAGTTCCCAGGCAAGATGGAGCCGTTCGCCCAACTGATCGCTGGGTGCCGCGGTCAAAATCGCGTAAGCCTGTTTGTACGTGAGCCGGTGTGCGCTTCGAATCACGCTATGTGCAAAGCGCGCGCTTTTTGCCGCTCCACGTTTGTCGAAATCAATAAATACTGAATGCGTGAGCC
>DASTZJ010000388.1:0-3529 GCA_035764345.1 Candidatus Udaeobacter sp. | reverse complement strand
GAGGTAATTGTTGAGAGTCAGAACACTGGCGTTCCTGTTTGTGTTAACGTCGTCGACGCTGGCCATCGACCAACAGCTATCCATTGCTCCCGAAACGGTCGTTGTTCCGAGCGGAAAATTGCGTCTCAGGGCCTTCTTCTGTAAGCCAAGCGGGCCGGGTCCATTTCCGGCGGTTCTCTTTTGTCACGGATCGGGCACCGATCCGGGTCATACGGCTGGGCTCCCTATTACGAAAGCTGCTGAAAAACTTGCGCCGCTGTTTCTGAAGCACGGCTACGCATTTCTCTATCTCTTCCGCCGGGGACAAGGCCTTTCAGCTGACCAAGGCCCGTTCATCCAAGATACTTTGAAGCGGGAAGAAATAGCCAAAGGGAAAGAAGCTCGCCAGCATTTACAGTTCGTGCTCGCGACCACGGATCATCTCGACGATGTGATAGCCGCTCTGTCATTCCTGAAAGCGACACCTGCAATCGACCCAAAACGCATTGCGATCGCAGGCCATTCGTTCGGCGGTCAACTAACATTGCTGGCCGCCGGGCGGGATAATACCCTTCGTGCTGTGCTGGCGTTCGCAGCAGCCGCCAATTCGTGGGAGCGGTCATCTGAATTGCGCGAACGGCTCCTAACCGCGGTGAATAAGGCAACGGCTCCGATCATGCTGATTCACGCCGCCAACGATTACAGCGCCGCACCAGGTTACGCATTGGCCGGTGAGATGGAACGTCTGCACAAGCCGCATCTGCTAAAAATTTATCCGCCTGTCGGTCGAACCTCGGACGACGGGCACAACCTCGTTTACCTTGCGACGCCTAGATGGGAGGACGACGTATTTAAATTCCTCGATGAGCACATCAAGCAGTCACCTTAGGCCATCCGTGTTAATGTGTGGCTCGGGAGAATTCTCTCGGCCCTTTCATATGTGAGTTGTGCATAGAAGTATCTGTGTGAACCTGCATAATCTGTTTAACGAGAATTTATGAAATACGTCGACGGATATGTCTTGCCAGTGCCGACAAAGAATTTAGCGGCTCATCGCCAGATGGCGGCCAAAGACGCCAAAATTTGGCGAAAATATGGCGCGCTCGAATTTCGCGAATGTGTCGGCGACGATTTGAAAACGATAAAGGTCAGATCGTTCCCGGGCCTGGTGAAACCAAAGCGCGGCGAAACGGTCGTGTTCTCCTGGATCGTTTACAAGTCGCGCGCGCACCGCGACCGCGTAAACGACAAAGTGATGAAAGATCCACAGATCGCCCGGAAATGAAGGGAAAGAACATGCCGTTCGATCCAAAACGCATGGCTTACGGCGGATTCAAGGTGATGGTAGACGTCTAGAGGTTAGCGCCGCTTGGGCCGGATGTTGTTCCTGTTTCTCACCGGCTAGTGTAATACTCTGCTAATGGAGCCAGCGGACGTTGGTGGGAGAAGATTTCGCACCGCCTTTGTTATCATTTTGGTGGTCGCGGTCTCCGCGCTTTTTCTGGCCGTAACCTGGCCTTTCCTGAAGCCTCTCCTGCTCGGCGCATTGCTGGCCGGGTTATGCCACCCGCTTTACCGGTGGATTACGCGGCTGCTCCGAGGTCGACGATCGCTCGGCGCAATCGTCACGCTGGTGATTCTCTTCATCGTCGTGGCTGGGCCACTGAGCGCGTTTCTTGGAGTGGTCGTGCAACAGGCGCTGGCCGTGAGTAATCAAGCGCTTCCGTGGGTACAACAGCACTTCGGCGCGGCCAGCACTTTCAACGCACACGAGTGGCTCGTGCAAAGGTTTCCGGCCCTGGCCGATCACGTGCCAAGCCAGGAGCAACTGGTCGAGAGCGTGGGTGCGGCGGCCAAATCCATCGGCGGCTTCCTGGTCACGGTGGCATCGCGAATGACGGCCACGACGGCTGCTTTTCTTTTGAATCTGTTCGTCATGGTCTATGCGATGTTTTTCTTCCTGAAGGACGGCGAGAAAATCCTGGAGAAAATTTTCTATTATATGCCGCTCAGTGACGAGGACGAAGAGCTGATGCTGCAACGATTTACCTCGATCACGCGGGCCACTGTAAAGGGCACACTCGTAATCGGCATTATCCAGGGCGCTCTCGCCGGTTTCGCGTTCTGGGTAGCGGGCATCGATGGTGCCGCGTTCTGGGGCACGATTATGGCGATCCTTTCAATTGTACCGGGGATTGGCGCGGCCCTCATCTGGGTGCCGGCTGTGATCTATTTGATTGTGACCGGTCAGCTTCTAGCGGGACTGCTCTTGTTTGCCTGGTGCGCTGCGGTGGTGGGAACGATTGATAACATTCTCCGTCCGATTCTCGTCGGGAAAGATGCCAGGATGCCGGATCTTCTAATTCTAGTCGGCACACTGGGAGGATTGTTTCTCTTCGGGCCAATCGGGTTCATTGTTGGACCAATCGTGTGCGGACTATTCCTGACCGTGTGGGATATTTATGGAACGACCTTCAAAGATCTCCTGCCGCCGGTCAAAAGCTTACAATCTGGAATCGTGAACAAATCGGATTCTGAAGCTTGAATTCGAACCTTGAAGCGAATCCAATCATCGATAAATGAGCAAATCCTTTTCAAGCTTGCGTGTGTAGCTACAAATTATGAGCGCCCAAATCCATTGGCTGCGAACGTCGATGCTGGCTGCGCTGTTCAGCGCAGCTCTAGCCTTTCCCTGTCGCGCGGAAGAACAGATTCCGAAGCTTAACTACGAAGCGGTTCCCGACTTCTTTCAATTGCCACCTGGCGAACATTTTGTTGAGGTCGCCGGAGTAGCGGTCAATTCCAAGGGCCACACCTATGTGTTTCATCGCGGCAAACATCCGTTGATGGAATTTGATGCCAAGGGGAAATATCTTCGCAGCATCGCGGATGATCTATTTGTCACCGCCCATACGGTGCGTGTGGACGCCGAGGATAACGTCTGGACGACGGACGTCGGGTCACATGTGGTTTTAAAGCTTAGCCCGGACGGCCACGTCTTGTTGTCGTTAGGCCGAATGCGCATGCCAGGCGATGACGTGCTGCACTTTAATCAACCGACCGATGTCGCTTTTGATCGCGAGGGCGATATTTTTGTCGCCGATGGTGAAGGTAATTCGCGGGTGTTGAAGTTTAACAAGTTCGGAAACCCGCTCCTCGGCTGGGGAATGAAAGGCGACGGCCCGGGCCAGTTCAACCTTCCCCACTCTATTGCAGTCGATGGGGATCTGGTTTACGTGGGCGACCGCGAAAACGGGCGCATCCAGATTTTCGATTTGAATGGTCACTACCTGCGCGAATGGAAGGTGGGCCATCCGTTTGGACTCTTTATCGCGCCAGATCATTTCATCTACATGTCGGACGCAATCGCTGGCCGGATTCTCAAGATCAACCGCGACGGTAAGATCGTCGGCGTGCTAGACGGACCAGCGCCGGATAAGGGACGGCACTTCGATCCGCATTCGATTGCAGTTGATAAAGACAGTTCCATTTTCACGGCAGAAGTGTTGCCATGGCGCGCGCAGAAATTTCGGCCAAAGTAAACAGTCAC
>DASTZJ010000387.1:0-9574 GCA_035764345.1 Candidatus Udaeobacter sp. | reverse complement strand
GCGTTGTGGCATCCGCTTCCTTCACTGTGCGTATAGGCAGTAGTGCGGACGTTCGGTACGCGGCGCGCGCCACTAAGATTTGATTTCGATTGCGTGGCACACCCAACAATTAAACAAGCGCCAGCTGCTGCCACCGCAAGGTTAAGGCACTTCGGCATTGGCGGTTTTCATAACAGCCGACGCCGCCGAGGGCAAGCAATAATTTACAAAAATTCCCTAGGACTGGAACGCTGGTCTGCAGCTGAGTTGTCGAGAATGGCCTTTCAGGCCGGCATCTACGATGTCGGCCACAATGTCACTGTACGGACGTTTGCTTGAGCTCACTCGTGCAGTGTGGGCAACGCGTCGCCTTGATAGGGATCTTCATCGCGCACTCAGGGCAATCTTTCTTGTCGGGTTCTTTTTCGGCCGGTCCCCTGAGTTTGTTGATTACGCGAACCAGCAGGAAAACTGCACCAGCCACAATGAGAAAGTTAATTAAGAGCGTGATGAAGTTTCCGTAATTCCAAGTAATCGCGCCTGCTTTGGCCGCGTCTGCGGGTGTATTAAACGCCATCGATCCATCTTTCGCCACTCGCAAAACGACAAATTTATTTGAAAAATCGAGTCCGCCGCCAAGGAGACTGATTGGCGGCATGATCACATCTTTGACCAGTGAATTGACAATAGACCCAAACGCTGCGCCGATGATCACGCCCACGGCGAGATCGACCGCGTTACCCTTGACGGCGAATTCCTGGAATTCCTTCCAGATCTGCTTCATACGACGATATTGACTAGCTTTCCCGGGACCACAATCACATTGCGGACTGTCTTACCCGCGATTCGATCCCGAATCTTCGGGTTTGACAGCGCGGCAGTTTTCATTTGTTCGTCCGTTGCGAGAATCGACATCTTCATTCGATCGCGCACCTTTCCATTAATCTGAAGGACTACTTCCACTTCGTCTTCGATGAGCAGCCGCTTGTCATATGCGGGCCAGGGTTGCTCGGTGATATCACCGCGCGCATCCGTAAACTTCAGGCTCAACTTCTCCCATAACTCGGAGGCAATGTGCGGCGCGAACGGACTGAGCAGAACCAGAAAGGCTCGCATGGGCGACAACGGAATTGTTTCGGCACCGGTGAAAGCGTTTACGAAAATCATCATCTGTGAAATTGCCGTGTTAAACGAAAATGAATCGACGTCCTCGCTGACTTTCTTGATAGTTGCATGCGTTACCTTTTGCTGCGCCTTGTCTGCGTTGACCTCTTTGATTTTCTCGGACAATTCCCAGTCGCCACCCTGGTTCTCGGTCATGAACAAACGCCAGACGCGCGCAAGAAAGCGCGATACACCCTCGACGCCGCGCATACTCCAGGGTTTCATTTGCTCCAGGGGTCCCATAAACATCTCGTAGCAACGAAAGGCGTCAGCGCCGTACTGGTCGATCACGTCGTCCGGGTTCACGATGTTGCCGCGCGATTTCGACATTTTCTGATTATCTTCACCCAGGATGATTCCTTGATTGACCAGCCGCTGGAACGGCTCCGGCTTCGAGACATAACCGAGATCGAACAACACCTTTTGCCAGAAACGTGCGTAAAGCAGATGCAGGACCGCGTGCTCAGTGCCGCCAACGTACAAATCGACACCACCCGGTTTCTCGCCTCCCATCCAGTACCGCTCGGCCTGCTCTCCTACGAAACGCCGATCATTGTGCGGATCGCAGAATCGCAAATAATACCAACACGAGCCGGCCCATTGCGGCATGACGTTCGTTTCGCGCGTCGCTTTCTCGGAATAACGAATCCAATCTTTCGCCTTCGACAGCGGCGGCTCCCCCGTGCCGGTCGGCTTGTAATCTTCCAACGATGGCGGCACGACAGGTAGTTCGTTCTCGCCTAACGAACGGTGATTGCCATCCTCCCAGACAATCGGGAACGGCTCACCCCAATAACGTTGCCTCGAAAAAAGCCAGTCGCGCAATTTGTAATTGATCGCGCGTTTTCCTTGGCCGCGTTCCTCCAGCCATGCTGTGATCTTTTTCTTCGCTTCTGCGCTCGTTAGGCCGTTGATGACCGGAGAGTTGATGGCAATGCCCTGGCCGGTGAATCCAAATGCCGGTTCATCGCCTGTTGGCTGAACGACAACCACTACCGGCAGATCGAATCTTTTCGCGAATTCCAAATCGCGTTCGTCGTGAGCGGGAACGCCACCAATCGCGCCGGTCCCGTAACCAATCAGCACATAATCAGCGATCCAGATTGGAATTCTTTTGTCGTTTGCCGGATTAATCGCGTACGCTCCGGTGAATACCCCGGTTTTGTCTTTCGAGAGATCGGCGCGTTCGAGATCGCTTTTGCGCGCGGTCCGTTCGCGATACTCGCGCACCGCGGGCCATTGCTCCTCGGTGACAATTAGATCGACAAGCGAATGCTCCGGCGCGAGCACCAGGAAAGTTCCGCCGTAAAGCGTGTCGGGACGTGTCGTAAAAACGCGGATTTTTTCGCCACTCTTCTCGATCTTGAAATCGATCTCTGCGCCCTCGCTTTTGCCAATCCAGTTTCTCTGGAGCAACTTGATTCCTTCAGGCCAGTCGAGTCCGTCCAGCTCGTTGAGCAGGCGCTCTGCATAGGCGGTAATTCGCAACATCCATTGACGCATTGGCCGGCGCACGACCGGGAATCCGCCAATCTCGCTTTTTCCGTCGACGACTTCCTCGTTAGCCAAAACAGTGCCGAGTTCCGAGCACCAGTTCACCGGCACGTCAGCCACGTACGCGAGGCGAACTTCATCCGGATTCTTGCCAGGATAAGTCGAAATGGGCTCGGCTTTATTTGTGGCCGGATTGAACCAGGAATTATAAATCTGAAGAAAAATCCACTGTGTCCATTTGTAATAACGTGGATCGGTGGTGTTGATCTCACGCTGCCAGTCATAGGAGAAACCAATTCGCTTAAGCTGTTTCTTGAAGCTCGCTACATTTTCGCGCGTAGTGATCGCCGGGTGCTGGCCGCTTTTGATCGCGTATTGCTCCGCAGGGAGACCAAATGCGTCCCAACCCATCGGATGCAAGACATGGGCTCCGCGCATGCGTTTGTAACGCGCGATGATATCCGTGGCAGTATAACCTTCGGGGTGGCCAACATGCAGACCTGCGCCGCTCGGGTAGGGAAACATATCGAGGACGTAAAACTTTGGCTTTGCAGGATCGAAGCCTTTCTCACCGGGATTCGGCGCGTGAAAAAGCTGTCGCTCTTCCCAGATGGCCTGCCATTTTGGTTCGAACTTGTCGAATGGATAAGGTTTGCGGCGCTCGTCCATGGTTAACCACGAATGGACACGAACGAACACGAATTCACAAAAAATCTCTTTACACACATAACTTTCCGTTATTCGTGCCCATCACCGTGGATTAGCGGTTAATCCTGAATCCTGTCAAACGCGCATGCAATTGATTGTGGCAACGCGCAACACGCATAAAACGCGCGAGATTAAGCAAATTCTCGGATCAGGTTTGGCAGTGCGGGATCTCACCGCCCATCCCGAAATTCCCGAAATAACGGAAAGTGGGACGTCCTTCGAAGAAAATGCGAAGCTCAAGGCGATCGCGGTATCACGAAAATTGCCCGGCTTAGTAATCGCGGACGATTCGGGACTGGAAGTCGAAGCTTTGGGAGGCGCGCCGGGAATTCATTCGGCACGCTACGCAGACGCGAATGCGAGCGACAAAGAAAAAATCGCCAGGCTACTGAGCCGACTTGCGAAAGTTGATGCGAAAAGCGATCAGCGGAGCGCCCGATTTCGTTGCGCCCTGGCGGTTGCGCGCGGAGGCCGAGTCCTCGCGACGTTCGAAGGCGTTGTAGAAGGGAAAATTGCCGAACGGCCGCGCGGCTCACAGGGATTCGGCTACGATCCAATCTTTATTCCAAATGGATTCGAAGAAACTTTTGCCGAACTGCCCGAGGAAGTGAAAAACAATATCAGTCATCGGGCAAAGGCGATTTGCAAATTGCATGCCAAACTGCCGACGCTCTGTGGCAAAGTCTAGGGCTTCGGTGCCGGCGGTGGTGGTGGAGGCGGAGCTCCCGGTTGCGCTGCGGGAGCGCCTGCGGCCCTGATTTGATACCCAACTTTTGTGATCCCAGCGGAGCGAACCTTGTCGAGCACCGTAATCACGTCGCCGTGCATCGCCATCAAGCTGGCGCTGATGGAGACTTTAATGTCCGGATTGGCGCGGTGAAGCTCGAAAAGACGCGGGAGGACCTGGTCATCCGACACATATTGGTTGTCGAAGTAAACTGCGTTTCCCTCCTGCACCTTAATCGACACATAATCCTTTACTGTGCTCGGCGGAGGGGCAATCGCAGCCGGAAGATTGACCCGAATACCCTTCATGTGGGTCTGGCTCAGACTCACCATCATGAAGCTGGCAAGCAGAAAGAACATGATGTCGATCAAAGGAATGATCTCGATGCGCGCTCTCTTGTGCGGAACCGGTGAAGCGAGTCTCATATGTTAAACTCCAAGGGATTTTCAGTACTGGGCGCCCGTCATTGTGAATGTGATGGGAATTCTAACCTTCGAAACTGACCCCGGCTTGAATCGCCACTGCCTGAAGGCACTGAGTGCTGCGTTATCCAATATAGGATTTCCGATACTTGATGCCATCGAAGCGCTGGTTACGCTGCCGCTTCCCGCATCAACTTCGACAACGCACACTCCGCTGCCTGTAATATGTCGTGAACGCGCCTCATACGGGTACTGAGGACGCGGTGCATAAGTGGCCAGAGCTTTCGCTGTGGAGATCGACATCGTACCGGGACGACCAGCGGCTTGCGGCGCCTTAATGGGCGCGAATTTTTGCGCCTGCGGTTTCTTTGGCGGAGGGGTCGTCTCTTCCACGTACTCCGGCTTGATCTCCGGCGGCGGTGGAGGCTCCGGCAAAGGGATGTCTTCTGGTGGAGGCGTGGGTTCCTCAGTGGCCTGCAGTGTTGCCTCCACAACGGCCGTCGGTATATCGGGAGGAACTTCAACCGCGACCTCTCGTTTTTGAGCAAGAGCAACCGCGGTGAGGTGAATCGCTAGCGCAGCGCCAAAAGCGCCCCAGAAATACCACGGCGGCGGTGGCCGATAAAGCAGCGGTTTTGGTACTTCTTCTGCCATAACCAAATCACGTGCCGGCTCCCGGCACCCCCTTTAGCGCCTCGCTCTTAATTTCGAATGAGATTTTATAAAATCCCGCCGAGCGAAGCATATCGAGCAAATGAACAACATTTCCATGGACCGTGTCGCGGTCGCCCCGCACGAACACCTTCGCGTCCGGATCAGATTGGTGCACCTGATTCAGCCGTGCCTGCAGATCGGCATCGGTCATTTCATTTTTGTCGAAGAAATAATGGCCATCCTTATCGACCGAGACGCTGATGTATTCGCGCTTTGCTTGCGTCTCGCCCGAGCTGCCCGTGGGCAGGTTCACCTTCATCCCCTTCATGTGGACCTGGCTCAAGCTCACCATCATGAAACTGGCAAGCAGAAAGAACATGATATCGATCAAAGGGATGATCTCGATCCGCGCTTTCTTGTGAGGAACAGGTGAGCTTACCTTCATTAAATACCTTAAAATATCTTAAATCGACGAGCCTTTCCCAGAAGCTGGGGCTTGCGCCGCGAAGTCCAGTTCGCGCGCGGCGGTCTGTGCTCCTAACATCACTTCCAGGTTTGTGGCTGCCGTCTGCAATTCGAACTCCAAGTTAGACACCCGGGAGGTGAAAAAGTTAAACGGAATCAGGGCGAAGATGGCAATACCGAGACCGCAGGCCGTAGCAATGAGTGCCTCGGCTATACCGCCAGTGACGGCTTGCACCGCCAGCTCTTCGTTGCCGAGAAAACTGAACGACCTAATAAGACCGGTAATCGTGCCCAACAGACCGAGCAAAGGCGCCAGCGTAACGAGTGTGTCCATCACTACCAGAAATCGACCGGCCCGCTTGATCTCGATGCCGGCAGCGACCTGCAACGCGCCTTGCAAGGAGGCGTGTTGGTGATTGAGGCCGTTCCACATCATCCGCAGGACCGGATCGCGTGATCCTCGGGAGAGCCGGGAAGCCTCGGCCGTATCGGCGTTTTCGATCGCGGTAAACACTTTCTCGATGCGCTTCGGATCGCGTCGGAACCAGCGACCAGTCCACCAAAAGATTCGCTCGATCACCACGGTGAGCCCGATGATCGATACAATCAGGATCGGCCACATGACCGGGCCGCCCTTGTGGAACTTGTCAATTAACCAGTTGCCGGCGAGAAAACCTGTGGGCTGAGCTTCCGCCGTCGGCGAGGCGACTGGCGAGGGACTTGTAGCCGCCGCAGCAGCGGGACTACCAGCGGCTCCTGGTGCCGGACTCAGCGTGACCGGAATGGATGCGCCTGGCACGGCAGGCTGCTGCCCCTGCGGCATCGCGGGCTGTTGCCCCTGCGGCATCGCGGGCTGCTGCCCCTGGGGTACGTTCGTCGCCGGCGATTGCGCGGGAGCGGCCGGATTTACCGGAGCCTGAGCGCCCGGACTCATGCCGGGAGCTGCGGGCGGATTTTGCGCGGGCGGCGGAGATTGCGCGACCGATGTTAGTGCAAGCGCTAGTAAGCAGACAGAGGCGATGAATGATGTTTTCATAGTTTTGTTAAATCAGGAATTTGATCGAACGATTGCGGTACAGGAGTGCCTTTATCGCAAAATCATTACTGGTGAGTCCAGCAAAACTTTTCACTTTTTTGCTCCCGAGGATGTACCCTTAGTTCGTAATATTGCTACAGAGAGGACGTAAGGCAAGTCCCCACGAGTTGTCATCGCCGAGATTCCATCATTTCTCATGCGCGGAACGCTCTTGCGAAACGATCGCAACACGGTTGCGCAGTGACGGCCACTGATCAATCACTGCTTCCAACCGATCGCCTGCGCGAATTGGTCCGACGCCTGAGGGCGTTCCAGTTAAAATCACATCGCCGGGCAAAAGTGTGAGCGATTGACTCGTGAAGGAAACAATTTGCCCAATCGAGTAAATCATCCGGCTCGTGCGCGTGCTTTGGCGCAGCTTCCCATTCTGTCGTAACTCGAGTGAAACATCGCTCACGTCGACGTCGGCATAAACAAACGGCCCTATCGGTGTGTAGGTATCAAATGATTTGCAGCGACCAAATTGCTTCTCGCTCTTTTGTAAATCCCTATCGCTGATATCGAGACCAATTGTGTAACCAAAAACAAAATCCAGCGCCCGTTCTGCGAGAACATTTTTCGCGGACTTGCTAATGACGACTGCCAACTCTGCTTCGAAATCGGTTTGATGTTCGGGAAACGCAATTTCAATCGTGCCGTTGTGCGGCAAGAGCGAGCCGGGAGACTTGAACCAGATCAACGGCGCACCCAAAGTGGTCCGCTTCATTTCCGCAATGTGGTCTGCATAATTCAAACCGACCGCGATCAATTTCGACGGCGCGACGGGGAGATCGACGATCACATTCGTTAGGCGGGCGACCTCGCCTGTCGGCTCGATGTCGATCCAAAACGGATTTTTTAGGACGTGAACCTCGTCGCCACGAATCTCGCCATAGAAAAATCTATCGCCAGATCTAAAGCCGCCGAACGTGCGCATGTGAAGTCGAGAGATTACACAGATTTTCGGAGATTGTAGGGCGTTTCTGTGAAACGCCAGTCTCTAATCAGAACAGGCGTCTGACACAGACGCCCTACAATTCATTTCGGAACGACCCCTACAAAATCGCGCACCGGTTTCTGCTCCGGAATTGAAAACGCGCTGCCGTTTTCCCGAGCGAACCAAAATGCGCTCGACGATCCGCCATCGAGATTTAGCGCGCGTTCAATTCTCACATCGTCGGCGAACGACGTGGTCGCAAAGATCCTCGACAATTCTGCGAGCGAAACTTGGGAGCAAACACCCAGTAATGCTCGGTTACTGGTTGTGGTCGCGGCAAAAGTCCGTCGCGCCAGATTCGCATCGTTCAAACCGCGGATGGGGCTCGCCAGATCAACAAGATACGGCCCGCACTGAATTGCTGTGGTTATCCCTGGGCGCCGCGAAAATTCACGGGCACGGACGATTTGCACCCCGCGCGACGAGGCGACAAGCACACCCGTAATTAACCGCGCGCGCTGGAGCGGAGCGATCGTTTGCCCGTTCACGATTCGCAAACCGATCGGAGCAAACTTTTCATCGAAATAGCCACCATTCACTCCAGCCAGGCATGTTTCACTCCTCATCGTCTCGACGAGACTGTCTGTACCACCTTCGTTTTGAAGAACGCGTAATGTGCAGGATTTGGTAGAAAAGATTGCAAGATCCATGGTGATGCGTCCGCTGCCAGCGGCCTTCTCCAGAACAACATGCCTGCGTACCACGCCGTCGCGTCCCTGCTCCGACGCACTCGAGAGAATCGTCCAATCCGCATGTGCGGCTGCGGCAAGGGCGAGGAAGAAAAACGCACATTTAAAACGCATGAGTCATATGAGATAAATGTGTCAGACGCTCTTTGCAGAACTGCGAATCCCGTCACCGGCTAGGCTTTACCACCGTATTTCTGCAGCAGCGCCTGAAAACGCGGATCGCTTCGCAACGGATCCCAGACCGGATTTACTTTCAGACCCTGCACGGTGACAGCGCTCGGTCCGCTCAACAATCCGTCCAGGATTTCAATCGCGCGACCGTTGTCGCCAAGAATGGCGTGAACTTCGGCCGCCCCAGCCGCAATTTCCGGGCCGCCAAGCGCGTCTTTGCTCTCCGGAAGCAATTCGGTGGCGCGCCGCGCTTCAGCTAACGCGGCGTCTTTTTCTCCGAGATGGGCGAGAACCTTCGCGAGCTGAATATGCATGTCCGGCGCATCGGGACTCTCTTTCAATTGCGCTTCGAGGAGATCTTTTGCTTTCAGGAAGGCGGCTCGCGCGCCGGGTTCGTCCTGAAGCGCCTTTCGCGCAAAGCCGATGAGAAAATATTTGCTATACAAGGCTGCGGGGTGAATCGGTGCGAGCAGATCGTCCGGCAGGCTTTCCGCTTCGCGCAATCCTTCTTGATACTTGCGTTCCAAAACAAAAACGTCCGCGCGCGAGCCGGCGATCCTAAGTTTGTCCTTGTCGTTCATCGGCATCGATTTCACCGTCTGAAATGCTTTCTCCGAGACGCTCAGATCGCCTTTTTCGAAGAAAGCCAGCTTGGACTTGATCTCCCAAAGTCCCACCTCTGTTGGGTCAATTTGGAGCCCGCGGTCGATTGTTTTGTTGGCCTCATCGAAGTTCCGCAGCACCTGGTAATTGTTAGCAAGCTGCTGCAGCGGCCAGCTGTCTTTCGGATTCAAACTGGCGGCCTTTTCAAGGTTCGCAGTCGATTCTGCCCATTTGCCCTGGCGGCGTTGGATCGCACCGAGAGCGAGATAAACTTCGGATTCGTTAGGCAATCCGCTTTGCGCGATTTCGAATTCTTTAAGGGCTGCATCGTAATTGTTATCACCCCAGTAATACGAGTATCCGCGGGCCAGGTGCGCTTCCGGAAGATCGGGCTGCAATTGCAAGGCTCGCTCGGCCAGCGTCCGC
>DASTZJ010000386.1:0-2619 GCA_035764345.1 Candidatus Udaeobacter sp. | reverse complement strand
TTTCGCCACGCGTCAGCGGCCATACGAGATTGCCTGCCGAAAATTATTTGAGGCGCTCGATCAACTGGAGGAACGCTTGTCGAAGAATCGCTTTCTTTTCGACAACCGCATCGTCGAAGCAGATTGGCGATTTTTCTGCACACTAATCCGGTTCGACGTGGTCTATCACGGCCATTTCAAATGCAATCTGCGACGTATCGTCGATTATCCAAATCTGCAGGGTTATCTGATGGATTTATATCAGCAGCCGGGGATTGCTGACACGGTCAATTTCGATCACATCAAGCGCCATTATTACATGACGCACACTCAAATTAATCCCAATCGAATCGTCCCAATCGGTCCCCTGTTAGATTTGGAGAAACCGCACAATCGCGAGCGTCTAGGTTAAGGAATGAGGACTGGCTATTTGGTGAGTTCGGTGGCCCGCTCTCCAGAATGCTTCGATCTGTTCCAAAGTGCGCCCCTTCGTTTCTGGAACGAAATAGTAGGCAAACAGCCACGACGCCACCGACGCAAGCGCATAAAGCAGAAACGTTGAACTCGCACCGGGTTTCTCGACCAATGTCAGAAAGTAAGCGAGACGATCAGGTTCGAGGCCCAGTTAAAGGTGGCCGCCGTGCCTTCGGCAAGGCCGCGAATTTTTAGCGGGTAAATCTCGGCGATTAAGAGCCAGAAGATCGGTCCGAGACTGATTGCAAATGACGCGACGTAACCCATCAGGCAAATCACAGCATCCAAGCGAGCTGTCCCGATGGATTTGAGATGCGGAAACTTAATCCGAGCACGCCAAGCGTGATGATCATTCCGGCGATGCCGACGAGCAACAGCGGCCGGCGGCCGGCACGGTCAACCAGAAACATCGCGATGATTGTCATGGCAACATTTACAACGCCGACGCCCGCGGTCGCCAGAATTGCGCCCAAAGTGGAATTGAATCCGGCGGCCTGAAGAATTTTCGGCGCATAATAGATCACCGTATTAATGCCCGTAATTTGTTGGAATATGGCCAGGCCTATTCCGACAATGAGAGCTGGCCGAACTTGCCGATGAAGCAGATCCGTCCAGTGTCCGCTTTCAGCTTGTTGCGCAAGGCTCGCCTTAATCTCTTCGATCTCGACGTTGACATCCGCAAGCTCGCAGATGCGCACGAGAACGCGGTGCGCGACTTCATGATGACCGCCACGAATGAGCCAACGCGGAGTTTCCGGCAGAAAAAACATGCCGGTGCCGAACACCAGCGCCGGAGCGACGGCCAGACCGAGCATCCATCTCCAGCCCTCCACGCCGGCGAAAGCGTAATCGGTCAGATACGCAACGACGATGCCAACGGTGACAGCGAGTTGAAAGAGCGATACCACCCAGCCCCGTGCATGCGGAGGCGCAACCTCGGACAGATAAACCGGAACATTTGTTGAGGCGAGGCCAATCGCCAAACCGAGAACGACTCGGCTGATGATGAGGATCGCAGGCGATGGTGCCACGGCGCTGGCGAGCGCGCCGATACCGAAGATTGCAGCCGTCACAAGCAGGACCCTTCGTCTGCCAAAGAGATCAGCGGCTCTTCCACCGACGATCGCGCCAATCGTCGCTCCCAACAAAACACCGCTGACAACAATTTCCTCGGCAGCAGTCGTTAGGCCAAACTCACGTTTGAGAAAAATCAACGCGCCGGAGATGACGCCTGTGTCGTAGCCGAACAGAAGACCACCCAACGCAGCGAATAGCGCCGCGATGTAAACGAACCGCGCGCCACGCAGGTGTGCATCGCTCAACGCGGCAATCTCCTTGTCAGCCATGATTGTCGATCTTATTCAGCCGAAGAGCCGCGAGAAGTCTCACATCTGACCATTGATTTCTGAAAGAGATTGGACGACGCGACCCTTCCGGTGTACCGGTTCCCGGGGAACGGCAAAATGAACGAGGATCGAACGAAAGATTCATACAGTTCGGGTAAAAGTTTGCGTATTCTGGTTGTCGAAGACCACTCCGACACCCTGCAAGCCTTATCCAACCTGCTTACGCATTTCGGGCACGAGATTTCCGTGGCTGATGATGCTGAGAGCGCGCGGAAAATTATTGGTTCAAAAGAGTTCGATGTTGTCCTGGCCGATATCGCTCTACCGGACGGCAGTGGCTATGATCTGGTAGCCGAGGCGAAGCGCAAACGACCCGTCAAAGCGGTAGCACTGACGGGATTTGGAGCGCCTGGCGATATTGAGCGGGGCAAGCAAGCTGGCTTCGACTTTCACCTGACCAAACCGGTGGACTTTCACGAACTGCGCGCCGTTCTCGGTCAGATTGCTATCTAAAAAACACCCGCGAATTATTCAGCGCGGCTCTTCACGATCACTCGCGCATTTTAACACCCTCGATGCGCTACCGAGCATCGTTGCCAGCGCTTACGGGGCAATGCGGTTGGTCAGAGTGTCGTTATGAAAATCTGTGTGGTCACGCAATCGGGACCAGCCGCCCTCCTTCTTGTTCGTCTGCGCCACACTGTTTTTCTGGTTCGTGGCATAATCCTCCCACGAATTGTAACGGGCGATGGTGAGAAACGTCCAGGGACCGCCTTCCAGGTGCTGCATCAACACGTTGCCCGCGCTTGTGTCAGCTGGC
>DASTZJ010000385.1:0-16942 GCA_035764345.1 Candidatus Udaeobacter sp. | reverse complement strand
CCCGCATGTTCTTCCGTTATTTTCTACCTCTAGTTGCAACGGGAATTTTGTGGCTCGTTCTCTCGAATCATCTGAAATCGCGTTATATGCAACAACGTTGGCTTCGAGTCACCACATGGGTCCGTTGCCACCCACGGAGGGTATTACTGCTCGTTGCCGCGATGAGCACAGTAATAAGTTGTTACCCCGTGGTGTTTTTCGGCAAAAGCTTTCTGTCGCCAAATAACCACAGGGCAGCATACCTATTGTATGAGCGAATGCCTACGGTGCCCGGGTATAGGGATACCACAACCGACGACGCAAAAGGAGCCGATATGGGAGCGCCGATGTACTACAGTTGGCCTACATCGGTAGTGGAGAGCAGGGCGTTGCTCCGCGATCACGAGTTGCCGCTTTGGAACCGCTATGACTCGACCGGTGTTCCACTGCTCGGCCAGGGACAATCCATGTTTGGTGACCCACTGCATTTCCTTGTCCTTTTAACGAATGGTTCGGCCGGCTGGTGGGACTTAAAGTACATTCTCGCCAAGCTTCTCTTTGCCTTCTCGATCAGCCTTTGCGTACTTGCTGCGACAAAGCACACGCCCGCCGCTGCAATTATGGCAGCGAGCTCGCCTTTTATCGGGTTCTTTTCATATCGCTATGCCCATCCCGCGTTTTTTAGCTTGTGCTATGCACCACTGATCCTGCTCTGTTGGCTTGAGCTCATCGAGGCGCCACGCGGACGACCAACCGCTTTTTGGCT
This sequence comes from Candidatus Udaeobacter sp., assembly GCA_035764345.1. Lineage (GTDB taxonomy): Bacteria > Verrucomicrobiota > Verrucomicrobiia > Chthoniobacterales > UBA10450 > Udaeobacter. Next base: position 16,197 of record DASTZJ010000385.1, on the reverse strand, counting down.
GGGAGCGATGGCGGTGGCCAACTGGATGGTATTGAACAGTGGTACAGTTAAAGAAGCGTACATTCTTCTGTTGGCGATGAATTTTTGCGGCTTGCTTATCCTACTGTTCGGAGCGTCGACAGCACGCGAGAAGCGCGTGAAGCTGCTGCAAGCGGTCCTGCTTCAAGTCTTGTTTGTCATAATTGCGACGCCGATCTGGGTAACGTTTTTGAGCGCGCTGAAGAAATCGTTGACCGCCTACAGCGGTGGAGAGGTTTGGCAATTGCAACCCAGCCTCCTTATCGGCCTGTTCGACGAGATATTCTATCGGCAGTTTAGCGCGTCGGAAGTTCACGTCGACCCGGCGGCAAATTTCCTCACCTTGTTTGGAGTACTTTGGTTCTGTATCAGTCCGCGGAGAGCTGATAACCGAGGCGTCTCGCGGGGGTTGTGTGTCACCTGCCTATTATCGCTGGCGATGGTCTTCGGGGTTGTTCCGCCCCGGATCATCCTTCGACTACCGATCCTCCGCAGTGTCTGGCACATAGATAACACCTTTTCCTGCGTAGCGATCATTTGCTTACTGGTGCTAGCAGGACTCGGCCTCAAAGGTTTCTGGCAAGATTGCGATGCAGCAGATTTCAAGAAGCTTTACCTTCGCATGGCTGTTGCTTTCACCCTTCTAATCGCGCTCTACTTGGGAACGGCTCAAGCAGCCCTGCGTCACGGGCTGTTGAAACTAGGAGAACCTGTGATGCCGTCGAGCTTCTTCTGGGGTTATTCTCTAATTATAGTGGCTGCTGCTACAGCGATACCGTGGCTCGCGAGGCGAGCTATCTTGTCCAAGTACCTTCGTGCGTGGCATGTTGCGTCGCTCCTCGGGCTGTTCGTCCTTCTCCACTGGCTCTACGCTATGCATCTCAAAACGCCCTTCGACGCGTATGTGATGAATCCACATGAACGAGTACCACTGATCGCCAATTCTTCGCCCGCACTTCAGTTGATCAAAAGCCGCTCGGCCGAACCGTTCCGAAGCGCCGGCGTCGGTGCGATTCTGCACCCGGGCTACGGAGGCGGCGTCGGCATTGAGCAAATTGATGGCGCTGATCCTCTGGTGAATTCGCATTTTCGCGCTCTTATGAACGCTGCCGGCATAAAGCTTGTTAACGGAGCATGGCGCTACGAGATCAGTTCGGAACGACTCGCGAATGATCTTCCGCTATTTAATATGCTCAACATCCGCTACATCTTAGCACCGGCTACGACATCACTGTCGCAAATTCCGGACCTTAAGAATATAGCCTCCCTCGACCTGAACGTATATGAATCCGAGCATGTTTGGCCGCGAGCTTTCTTTGTCGAAGGCGTCTCGACCTATGAGACGTTGCCTCAGCTTGTGAGTTTGGTTAAAGGTAGCAATGGGCATCCCTTCGTGGCCGTGGAAGGGAGCGAAACTGCGCGGCATCCGCAGCTGGCATCGCTGCTTAAGCAGCAGAACGATCAGCCGGCCATAGCTGCTTTTGACTATAAATTAACCAACAACACCACCTCCTTCAAAATTGCCGCACCAAAATCGGGTGTGGTGGCGTTGACGGAAGCTTACCTGCTCGATGATTTCCGGGTGACCGTGAACGGCAAGCCTACTCCATACTTCAGGGTTAATCACGCTTTTAAGGGGGTTGCGATCGACGGGCCCGGCACTTACCTGATTAGTATGACTTACTGGCCCCGCTATTTCACGTCGTCGCTGTTGATTTCGGCGGCGGGGTCGGGCCTCCTAGCATGCTATCTCTTCGTTTTTTGGAACCGTTCTGTTAGGATGGCGTAACTTTGATTGCATCCTAATACGATAAACTGCAAGTGACGAAAAGCCGGATAACGAACTCCAATGCAAAATGAGATAGAGCTTCTTCTGCCCGCGGACGACTGCCCTAATCCGGAAGTATCCCTCGTCGTCCCCGCGCTTAATGAGCAAATTTCGATCGGGCGTTTTGTCGAATGGTGCCGCGAAGGACTGCTTAAGGCCGGCGTCCAAGGCGAGATACTTATCGTCGACAGCTCAACCGACAATACGCCGGCGATCGCTGTCGAAAAGGGCGCCCGCGTCCTGCGCACGCCGAGGCGGGGCCTCGGGCGGGCGTATATCGATGCACTCGGCTATGTGCGCGGCAAATATGTGATCATGGGCGACTGCGATTGCACCTATGACTTTCGGGAGATCGGTCCTTTCATCGAAGACTTCCGCAAGGGCTCCGAATTTATCATGGGCTCGCGCTTCAAAGGCTATATCGAAACCGGCGCGATGCCGCCGCTGCATCGTTACTTCGGGACTCCTATTACGACCTCGATATTGAATTTCATGTATGGCTGCCATTTCAGCGATATCCACTGCGGAATGCGTGGACTAACGCTGGACTCATATAGGCGACTCGACCTGAAGGCTCAGAAGTGGGAATACGCATCAGAAATGATCATCAAGGCGGTGCATATCGGGCTAAAGACGTCTGAAGTCCCCATTCGATTCCTAAAGGGCATGCAAGGCAGAACCAGCCATCTAAACCGGCATTGGTACATCCCATGGCTGGCCGGATGGCAGAACCTCCGCGCCTTTTTTATTTTCAAGCCGGACTTCTTTCTAAGGAAGCCAGGCTATTTCTTTTCGTTTCTTGGTTTTTTTCTAGTCTTCGCGCTTGGATTTGGCCCTATCTCGATGGGTAAATTGGTGCTTTCCCTCCACAGTCAGATATTTGGCCTCTTCCTGCTTGCGCTGGGGACCAGCTTTCTAGAAATCGATGCGCTGGCCACTCTCTTTCTCGGGTTCCAGCACAAACGAATTGCCCGGATTAAGAGGCTTTATAACCTGGACAAAACTGCCCCTATCAGTCTTCTCCTCGTCCTGATCGGTCTTGTGTTTGTCTTCTACTCGGCGGCCGATTGGATCGGCGCCGACTTTCGCCTCTTTACCGTTTCCCACGGCTTCGTGGCTGGCCTTGGGTTCATCCTGCTCGGCGTCCAGCTTTTTCTGAAATCGCTAACGATCGCCTTGTTCAGCCTCGAAGCTCGTCCGCAAGACGATCACGCCTTAGTTCGCCAATAAGCGAGCGTATCGGCCACTGTCGTAGCGAGATCGTAGGTCGAAGAATAACCTAGCTTCTTGAGCTTTGCATTACTGCCCACGATTCTAAGATCATCGGCCGGTCTCATTCTAGCGGGATCGATTTCTAATGGGATGGAACTCTTTGAAAGAGCTCTGAGAAGCGCAAGAACATCTTCCAGGGCTGCCCCCCGTCCGTTACAGATATTGTAGGTCTCGCCTGCCTTTCCCTTTTCAGAAATAAGAAGGAAAGCTGAAACACAGTCCCGAACATCCACAAAGTCTCGCACAGCCTCCATGTTCCCAACGGTCAAGGCGGCGCTTGAGCCACGTTCAATAGCTACAACCCCGCGGCAGAAATCCGCCAAGGCATCGCCTTGCTTTCCTGGTCCGACGATTGCAAAAGGCCGGACATGAATGGTGTCGAGACCAAAGACTCGGGCGAAAAGCGACACGAACATGCCCTGAGTGGCTTTCGATATCCCATATCCATTGGAAGGCAGGAGCGGAAATGCTTCTTCGAGGTATCGATGAGTGCTGGCAGTAAGCCCGTACTCGGCGCTGGAGCCTGCCGAGATAATCCGGCTCTTGGGTGAGAGATCGCGAACCGATTGGAAAAGGTTAAGACTTCCCTTCACGTTTACTGAAATTGTCTGCTGGGGATTTCGAATCGATTCCATCACATTGTTCTGAGCGGCCAGATGGAAAATACAATCCGGTTGGCTCACCCGAATCGCCGCTTCAACCGCGGCGCGATCTGTAATTTCGCCTCGCAACCGGAATCCGTCTTCGGATTTGCGGGAAAGGCCAAATACCTCATCGCCGCGTTCACGGAGGAGCCGAGCAAGCCACGAACCGATAAAACCATCGACCCCAGTGATAAGAAACCGTTTCGGCACGGCTCGGGCTAGTTATCGAGATGAACGGTTCGACCGTCTCGCGAAGCGGCATAGGCGGCGTTCACGATCTGCATGGCCTTTAAGCCGTCTTCACCATTTCCCAGAGGCTGGCCCCTCTTCGCAATCACTCGCGTAAACTCCATCCATTCGGATTTCCAGGAAGAATCACCGTCCCGATACTCGATCGTCCTGGAAGCAAACGGTCCGTTTGGATCGTGCTCGCTAATGGTCAGCTTTTCGACCCCATAACTGGTCCCTAAGCCATGGACAGTAACCGACCCGTGCGCACCATAGATCTCAAACTCGAAAAGGTTAATCCATTGCGTCAGGCTGGAATGAATGCTGCAGATAACTCCCGATTTGTTTTGCATGACGATGAATCCGTTGTCTTCCAAAGGCGGCGGCATCGGCCAATGACTAGCTGTGGTCATCCCAGTTACTCGACTCATATCGCCCAAGAACCAGCGGAAGAGATCAACCAAATGGATTCCTTGTTCCATAAGTTGCCCGCCACTGACAATCTTGGGGTCGGAGCGCCATTCCCTTTCGAGCCCTTCGCGACCAGCGATACCGTAGCGAGCACGCCCAAATACCGGCCGGCCGATCTCGCCTGCGGCAAATAAACGGTGAGCTTCCAAGACCGCGGGATGAAACCGATGATTGAAACCGCATTTTAGAATTCGTCCGGTGCGGTTTGCCGTCTCGATCATTGTTTGAGCTTCTTCCTCGGTCCGGCTCAAGGGCTTTTCGCACAGCACGTCTTTCCCTGCTTCCATGGCGGCTAGACTCATCATCGCGTGTGAATCCGGGTAAGTCAGAATCATCACAACATCGATATCGGAATCCGCCATCGCGGTCTTCCAATCTGTGGAAACGTGCGCTCCGTAGTCTTTTGCCAGAGCTTTGGCCTTTTCCTCTTTACGATCGATTATCAGCGTCAGCTCATACTCCGGGTCGGCGGCGATTGCCGGAGCTCTCCGCCTCGCCTGGAGCCCGGCCCCAATGATCGCGACCTTTTTCTTCATTTCCCGTCCTCTGGCCTTTTCGATCGACGGCGACGCCCGAACCCCTGATAATCGAATCCCGCTGACGCCAGCAGATCGGGGTCAAGATAGTTCTTACTGTCGATCATAACTGCTGTCTTCATTAATTTGGCCAGCGATTGAAAGGGCAAATCCTTGAACTCAGGCCATTCAGTGACTAGGACCAGCCCGTCAGCATCTTTGACCAGATTCTGAATCTTTTTCGCCCGCTCGAAAAGATGTTGGTAATGCCTCATCTCTTTGCTGTCAGCTTTCGGGTCATACCCAATGCAAATCGCCTTGGCCTTATGAAGCATATCGATGAGCTTGATAGCAGGTGATTGCCGGACTGTCGAGGTTCCAGCCTTATAAGTCAGGCCAAGAATGCCGATCCTCTTTCCCGCCAACTTCCCCAACGCGCCTTTGAGCTTAACTAGAATCGTTTCGAAGGTTCCTTCGTTAACATGCAAGATGCTATCCAGAAGATCTGCCTTATATCCCCGCTCCACGGCAAATTTTCTTAGCTGGATAACATCACGGGCCAGCGTGCCGCCCGAGAAACCGAGACCTGGCATCATGAGAGCTTTTGATCCAATCCGTTTATCGAGCTTCAAGGCCTGACCGACGACAACCGCATCCGCACCTAGTCGATCGGCGAGACCGGCGATCTCATTGATGAACGTTATCGAAGTAGCCAGAAACGTGTTGAGCGCGTGTTTCACCATCTCGGCGCTCCTCAGATCCATGGGAAGTTTCACTGTCTGGAAGGGCCGGTAAAGAGCCAGGGCTGACTTCAAGGCTTGAGGTTGATTCGCGCCCAGCACCAGCATGTCAGGGTCGAGAAATCGCGGAATGGCCGTGCCGAGCCGGAGATTTTCCGGTGAATAGACGACGCCACTTTTCCAGGTGGGACTTAGACTCCTGATGCGCGCTTCAATTTTCTCAGAGGTGCCCAAGGGAAGCTGACTCGTGATCACCACCGGGGTATCTGACCTTAGATAAGGCGCAATCGCCTCGGCGGCCTTTAGCACGGGGGTCACGTCTACTTCATCCTGCTCATTGACGGGTGAATCGTAAGCAATCACAACATAGTCGGACGTCGCGACAGCTTTTGGATCGGAATCAAAGCGCAGACTCCCCTTCTTGAGGTGTCTGGTCATCATTGATTCGAGACCAGGCTCGAAGAGCGGCGGCCTGCCCTTTTGAAGGCTGGCTGCCTTTTGCTTGTCGGACTCGAGCCCTAGCACCGTGTAACCCTTTTCGGCAAAGCCAACCGCGTTCACGGCGCCGAGATGCCAGATTCCGATTACACAAACTGCTCTTCGGGACTTCGCTCTCACAACGTTGGCCCGGCCCTCATCCCAAATTTTCCAGGTTGAGCTTGAAACGCTCCGTTCCGAGGAGCCGGCGAGTAGCCGCGCGCACGGCGTCGTCTGAAGTTCTCTTGGCGAACCATCCCAGGTCATGAATTTTGGAAGTATCGAGAAGCACGACAGGCTGGTCTCCAGGCCATCCCCTCGGAGTTCCAGTGAACTCGTAACGCACATCTTTAAGGCCCATCTCTTCGATGATGATTTGGGCGATCTCCATCACCTTTGAGGTGGAATCAGTCCCAAGATTAACCAGAACCGGAAAAGGGCCGTCGTCTGCTTTCCGATAGACATAGAGCATCCCATGAATGCATTCTTCGACCAGGAAGTAGTTCTTCTCGCCCTTTCCGGTGCCAAGAACCGGAAGGATCTTGGGATCATTCTTCAGCTTGGCAATGAAGTCGTAGATGACTCCGTGATTCGTTCGTTCGCCAATAACATTTCCAAATCGGAATACCCAGGCACGAATCCCAAAGAGATTGCAATAGGCTGAAATGAAAGCTTCCGAGGCAATCTTACCGGCTCCATAAAGGGATAAGGGAAGAAGCGGGCCCGATTCTTCGCTGAACGTGCCTTGAATGGATTCGCCGTATACGGCCCCGGTGGAAGAGAAAAGAATGTCCTTCACTCCCTGTTCTATCATCGCTTCCAAGACGTTGCACGTCGCCACCACATCGTTATCAAGGTCAATACGCCGCTTAGTAAATCCGGATGGGATGTCGGTGTTCGCAGCGAGGTGCCAGACAATATCGTGTCCCCCCATTGCTTCGGTAAGCGCCTTGAGATCGAGCATGTCCTTTCTGACAAAGGTGATCTTTCCGTTCTGAATGTAATCAACGAGGTACTGATCTGTTGATAAGCTCAGGTTATCGTAAACGGTGACCTTGCACCCTGCCGAAACCAGCAAATCCACCACGTGGCTGCCGATGAACCCGGCTCCTCCCGTCACGAACCAGCGCTTCTTCTTTTCGGCATCTGTGAAAACTGCGGTTAGATTGACATTCTTGCTCATGAAATAAGCTCGTGAAAATGCCGATTCGAACTTAAGCTGACTGGAGCCGAGGATCGTCTAAAAGGGCCTGAACCGTCGCCCGCACTGCCTGCCGTGAGTTATACTTCGCGCGCCAGCCCAACTTGTGTAGTCGCGTGTTATACAGGCGTACAATCGCTACGTCCCCATTCCAACCAATCTTCCCACCTGTCTGCTCGAACTTAACGTCTTTCAGCTTCATCATTCTTACGACTTCGTCCGCAATTTGGTTGACAGTGATAAAAGAATTGGAGGACAGGTTAAAAAAGTTGACTCGTTCCTTTGCTTTCTTTTGGACGAGCAAAAGGGCGTCGATGACGTCTTCTACATGGAGATAGGTCTTGCTTTGCTTGCCATCCCCCAGAATGCGGAGCTTGCTTGGATCTTTCTTTAGCCTTCGCACAAAATCGAATACCACACCATGGGTTGCGCGCGGCCCGATGATATTCGCGGGACGAACGATCCAGGCTTGCATTTGAAAGAGATGGGCGAACGCCGAGATGAGGCCCTCCGCACTGAGCTTTGAGGCACCATACATGGAGACCGGTTCCAAAGGTCCAAAAGATTCAGAGGAATATTTCGCCCCGCGGTCTCCATAGACTCCGCTTCCCGACGTGTAAACGAGCCGGCGAATGCCGTGATGCTTCATTGCTCGGAGCAGCGAGAACGTGGCGAGGATGGAATGCTGAAAGTCCAAAGTGGGGTCCTCGACACCCCGGGCTATATCGGCGTTCGCAGCCAGATGGAAAATCAGGTCGACCTCGGGATGGAGGGCCTTTTTCAATTTTTCCGTCTCCCTCACATCCACTTTAATGAATTTGAACTTCTCTGATGCTCGGTGATGCGCGAGGAAATCCAGGCGGCCGCCGCTCAAATTGTCCAGCACTGCGACGTCATGGCCCGCGCTCATCAAACGATCAACAAGATTGGAACCGATGAAGCCAGCGCCTCCTGTGACGACGATTTTCATAGAGCCTCGCGCAGTTTGCCAACGATTTCGTTGTGTGCAAGCGGCAACGAAAGGCCGCCCGTGGGATTGACGACGGAAGAAGTGCAGAAGGAGCCGGGACCGCGACCCGCGCAAAGTTGCATTAGCGCATGCTGCACGCGAGACCGATGGTCCCGTAAGGGTTGGATCGCTGAGCAGTCCAAGATGGGGAGCGCAGGACCCTGCGGGCTCTCACAGCGCCATTGCCCTGCGCTTCCTCGACAATAAAGATCCTACGAAACGACGCGGCGCCAGCTGAAACATCATCGAAAGGATCCGGAGGGGAAACGTTCCAACAATACTTAACGGGATGTCACGCATAGCAGCATCGAATCCGGCTCTGGCGACCTTATCGCTCTCCATCCACAACAGGTTCGGAACGGAAGCATTCTGGAGTTTGTTCTTGGCCGTCCACTGCGTCTTCGTAAAGCCCGGGCAGACCGCGGTCACCGAAACCCCCGTCCCCTTGACTTCGGCGGCTATGGACTCCGAGAATGTGGTTACAAACGCTTTCGAACTGCTGTAGAGCGACGACCGATAGCTGCCCGGCTCAAAAGCCGCCATCGAAGCGATATTTATGACTTTGCCCCAACCGCGGGATATCATGCCGGGAAGCAACGCGTGCGTTAATCGAACGACCGATATTACATAGATTTGCAATGCGGCGTCTATCTCGGGCCATGACATGCGATGGAAAAGCTCCGTGAGGGGATAGCCAGCGTTGCTGACGAGAATGTCAACCGGCCGATCGAGCGCCTTACATTTGGCGCAGATCGCTTGGACTGCGTGAGGATCGGTAAGATCTTGGACAATACTGTATGTTTTTACTCTATAACGACCGGCCAACTCGGACGCGCGCTGCCTGATCACCTCTTCGCGGCGGGCCACCAGAATGATATCGAATCCTTCTTTTGCCAAAACGTTGCTGAAGCTGGCGCCGATGCCTGACGTGGCTCCGGTCACCAGTGCGACCCGCCGAGGTGCGGACCCGCCGGCCGCCGTCGGAGTTGAAGACGCAAGCTTAATGTGTGCGGATCGGTGAAAAATGCGTGTTCGCGCCCGCAGTAGCTTGCGGGGGACAAATTTGGCGGCGGTCACAATCGCTCGATTGACAAGGCCCGGAATATACACCGGGATGCCGTTCATCGCCGCACGAAAGCCCCCTTCGGCAACTTGATCCGGCTCCATCCACATGAAACTCGGCACCGAGTCACGCACGGCTGTGAGGCCACTGTTCACGAACAAGTGAGTTCGCATAAATCCCGGGCATACGGCAGTGACGCGGACTCCGGTCGGCCGAAGTTCGAAATCCAGAGCCTCGGAGAAGGGGATGAGAAACGTTTTTGTGGCGTTGTACGTTGCCAGCCGGACTCCTCCCGGCATGAACCCTGACATTGAAGCCACGTTGATGATCCGTCCCCATTTTTGCTGGATCATTCCCGGCAAAAATAGATGGGTCAGTTCCAGGACGACGGCCAAGAGCAGCTGAAGGTTGTCTTCGATTTCGGACCAGGGTAGCTCATGGAAACACTTGTTTAGATGGAACCCCGCATTATTGACCAAAACGTCGATCGACACACCGAGGACATCGCACTGGGCGCGAACATCCGCCGCCGCTCCGGGACGTATCAAATCCTGCACGATCACTTGGGTTTTGACGGCAAAACGATCGGCCAGCTCGTCTGCGCGCTCTTTCACGCCGTCGGCCTGCTGGTCAACCAGGACAAGATCAAATTTCGCGCGTGCCAAACGGCTTGCAAAGCTTGCGCCGAGCCCAGAGGCCGCGCCAGTGACCAAGGCAACGCGTTTGACCTTATTTTCCAACGACATGCGACAACCCGGATAACGGGCAAAGAGTGTCGCGTCAAGACCGGGATGCCGCAACCTCAAACTGGAGAACGCCCTATTGAGCATCTGCATTGACCCAACCCAGAATTCACGCTGACAGGGCCCGATAAGCTATACTTCCTCTTACTCAAAAACTGCGCCGAAAACCGCTCTAATCTGGGCAAGACCCCAAACAATTATGGCATGGGTTCTAGAGAATGGCCTTTTACGAGTTATGATCAAGGATTCGCAATCAGCGACATATCAATAGATCCGGATAGCACTTCAACGTCCATTTGCGATCGACATGCTTCAGCCGCTGGAGCATTTGCGGTCTGCCATGAAAGTCGAAAGGCTGAAGCATGGAATACCTTATCAGGAGAAGTCCTTTGAAGCCCTTAGAGCAATAGCTATGGTATCATGATGAATCGACCCACCGCTCGGAAGAACGTAGATAATTGGAACAGCCATTGGGGTGATTTCGCTGACAGTGCTAATCCTGCGCAGGTGATGCGCCACTCCCTGGCAATCCAGCTATTTGTAGCTGAGCAGCTACCCCGGACTGGTAACTTTGTCGACGTCGGCAGCGGCCAGGGAGATTTCCTCTGTAAGTTTCACCAGCGCTTCCCTGGTATGAGCCTGCTCGGGTTGGAGCTTAGTGAGACTGGTGTTAAGATGTCGCGCCGCAAACTGCCGTCCGCTCATTTCGTTGTCGCGGATCTTTTTACTCCGCCTTCCACTTTGGGGCAATACGAAGGATGGGCTGACGGAGCTGTGTGTTCGGAGGTTCTTGAGCATGTGGACGATCCTGTGTTGTTTCTAAAAGCGGCCCAAAGCTACCTCAAGAACGGCGCGACTCTTATCGTGACAGTGCCTGGCGGCCCAATGTCCGCCTTCGATCGTTTTATTGGCCATCGCCGTCATTTCGATAAAGAAACTATCCGGAGCGTGCTTCAAGACGCGGGATTTGAAGCAACCAAGGTAATGCTCGCTGGGTTCCCATTCTTCAATCTGTATCGGCTGATGGTGATAGGACGCGGCGAAAAACTGGCTGCCGATCTCAAGAAGAGGAAGCGAAGCTGGCTAGTCAGAGCGCTGCTTAATTCAATGGGTAAGATCATGGGAGTCCTCTCTCATTTGAATCTCCGCGATTCGCGATTCGGATGGCAAGTGGTGGCAGTGGCGCGAAATGTTCGTGCGCCAGCTTCTGGCGGATCCAGGTCTTAGGATCAGGTTGAAGCATGGTTATCACGCCCACTCCGTTACGCATTTGATGACCCGCCTGTGACCGATTATGGACTATCGCGAGGCCGGGTGCGCGTTCTTATCCAGCGGAAAGTGAGCGCTCATTCCTTTTCCGAAATCTTGATTCGCGGAGCGATGCGAACAGCAATGGACTGAGGTGCGGAATAAAACTCCGTGGGAACGTAATAGGCCGTGTGAGAACAACAATCCCCGTTGCGGGCAATCGCCGCCTCGTATAGAACCTCGGCCTTTTTCGCTACTCTCTCAGCGGTCGTCGTTGCCCTAACTTATTGGGCGATAACGCCATCATTTTATTTCGACGTCTCGATGCGCTCGTCTAGTGCCGGGACTGCCCAAACTTTCTACGATATACGCCGGGGCATGAACGAGCAAGATTCCGCAGGCCCACCATTACACCGTGGTAAAACGAGTATGTTGTATCGATTTCCGCTTCCGGAAGCTGAATATCGTATTATTCGCTTCGGGACGGCTAGGCTCATTTCTAAGAATGGAGCTTTACTCTTGAGGAACCTCCAAATTCTCATACGCGGCGTGCATTTTCCTCGTTTGTTTTGCCACACTCGTTGAAAAACCGAAAATCGACTCGTTTCCAAATCGATTTTTTCGTTCACATTGACATTCGTCTGGCTAAGATTGCCCTAAATTAAGAAGGCATCTCCAGTTTTTTCGAGCAATCAGGTGCTATTTAGATGATTATCACGCGCTCTCCATTACGCATTTCGCTCGGCGGCGGTGGAACTGATCTCCCTTCCTACTATCGTAATCATGGCGGGTTTCTGATTGCCGCCGCTATCGATAAATACGTCTATATTAATGTTCATCGTCGTTTCGTGGAGGGTTTTCTCCTAAAGTATTCTCATCTCGAGGAAGCGGCCACGATCGATGACATTAAGCACCCCATTATCCGGGAAGCACTAAAGGTGGCAGGCGTTCAGCAACACAACCTCGAGATCACGAGTATGGCGGATATCCCCGCGGGGGCCGGACTGGGTTCGTCCGGCAGCTTCACCACAGCGTTGCTCAAAGCCTTTCACGCGTTGCGAAAGAATTTGGTCCATCCCTCCGAACTTGCCGAGCAGGCGTGTCACATCGAATTGGAAAAACTCGGCGAGCCGATCGGAAAGCAGGACCAATATATTGCCGCCTACGGGGGCATTACCTGTTTCAACTTCCTGCAAGATGGCCGCGTCGAAGCGTGGCCGCTAAAGATTTCGGAGGAGACCTTATTCAATCTAGAGGATAATTTGCTGCTCTTTTTCACAGGCTATTCGCGGTCTGCTTCAAAAATCCTGAAGGAGCAGGATGACAAGAGCAAACAAGCCGACAAGGCAATGGTGGAGAACCTGCACTTTGTAAAAGAACTGGGCAAACAAAGCCAGGTGGCGCTCGAAAGCGATGACCTGAATGAGTTTGCGCGGCTCATGGATGTCCATTGGCAACGCAAGAAGGAACGATCCAAGAGCATGAGCAACCCAGATATCAATACTTGGTACGATTACGCGATGGCGAACGGGGCGCTCGGCGGGAAAATCATCGGAGCAGGCGGCGGCGGCTTTCTCATGTTCTACGCCAATGATAAAGCTCGTCTGCGTCACGCCATGCGCGAGAAGGGATTAACGGAAGTGCGTTTTCGCTTCGACTTCGAAGGTACCAAAATCCTGAATCAATGAACTCGCGCATCGAAACAATCGACCTCTCTACGTGGCCCGTTGCGATCCTCGCGGGCGGACTGGCAAAGCGACTCCGACCGACCACGACAAAAATTCCAAAAGCCTTAGTGACCGTCGCGGGCGAACCGTTTCTCTCGCACCAATTGAGGCTGCTGTATTCAGCTGGCCTTCGCCGCGTCGTGCTCTGCGTCGGATACCTTGGCGAAATGATCGAAAAAGAATTTGGTGACGGCGCCTGTTTTGATATGCGGGTCACGTATTCGTTCGACGGCCCGCGGCTGCTCGGCACCGGAGGCGCGCTCAAAAAAGCGCTGCCGCTACTCGGCGAGTATTTTTTCGTTTTATACGGTGACTCATATTTACCTATCGATTATCGTAGCGCGGCGCGTGCATTTCTAGCCAGCGGAAAATCCGCGTTGATGACCGTTTACAAAAACGAAGACCGTTGGGACAGAAGCAACGTTTGGTTCGACCGAAACGAGATTCTCCGCTACGACAAAAATGAGCATCTCCCCGAAGTGCAGTATATTGATTATGGACTGGGCGTTCTTCGTACCGAGGTGTTCGCGAACTGGCCTGAGAACCAGCGATTCGACTTGGCTGGTGTTTATCAGAGCCTAATCGCCAAAAACGATCTTGCCGGTTTCGAAGTAACGCAACGTTTCTACGAGATCGGATCCAGAGAAGGATTAGCTGAGCTGGAGGCATTATTATGCAACCGATAATTAAGGCATGAGCTACTCCGAACAGCATCTGCAGGAAACCGCGCACATTGTCGCTCAGATCGATCCGGTTCTTTGTGAGCAAGCAGTTGAGTTGTTAGCGACCGTGCGTGCGGATGGCGGTCGTCTCTTCATTCTCGGAGTAGGCGGAAGCGCGGCCAATGCCTCCCACGCAGTGAACGATTTCCGAAAAATTGCGGGGCTGGAATGTTATGCGCCGACTGACAATGTCTCGGAACTCACTGCCCGGACAAACGACGACGGTTGGGCTTCTGTTTTTGTGGAATGGCTCAAGGGAAGTCGTTTAAACCAGCGGGATGCAGTCCTCGTTTTGTCAGTCGGAGGCGGCAGTTTGGAAAAGAATGTGAGTCCAAACCTTGTGGCCGCGTTACAATTGGCGAAGCGGCGAGGCGCTAAAGTAGTTGGGATTGTCGGGCGTGACGGCGGGTATACCGCACAAGTGGCCGATATAGTAATTTGCGTCCCGACTGTGAACCCGAGCAATGTCACACCGCACACCGAGTCTTTTCAAGCGGTTGTCTGGCACCTTCTTGTCAGCCACCCGAAGCTAAAGGTCGCCGAAACAAAATGGGAAAGTACGAAGTAGCTGAGTTCAAAAATGCGTGCGTCTTCTTAGATCGCGACGGCGTTATCAATCGGCCCATCGTGCGCGGGGGACGGCCGTACCCTCCTGGTCGAGTCGAAGAAGTCGAACTATACGATTATGTTTGGGAGGGCTGCCAGCGCCTAAAAACCGCCGGATTTCTGCTCGTTGTAGTTACCAACCAACCCGATGTCGGACGCGGAACACAGAGTCGAGCGCAAGCCGATACAATCAATGAAAAAATCGCTGCTGCATTGCCACAAATCGATCTTTTCGAGACGTGCTTTCACGCCGGAGAAGAGTTCGGCGAGCCTTGCACCTGCCGAAAACCAAAGCCCGGAATGCTCTTTCATGCGGCGGATCTGCTGAAAATAGACTTGCCCGGCAGTTTTTTGATCGGGGATCGCTGGCAAGATATTGACTGTGCAAGGGCGGCTGGATGTCGGGCGATCTTCATCGATCATCAATACGCGGAACCGCTTCGACAAAAGCCGGACGTGACCGTTGGAACCTTTTCCGAGGCAGTTGCTGCTGTCCTTTCGATGGAGCCGAGACAATCCTTGCGCGGGGTGAGCACCGGAGTTTAGTCTCGGTCATCAATGAGCACGGTTCTGCTGGAACAACTACCCATCAAAATCTTTGCCGATGGCGCCGACCGCGACGGCATAGCGGAGTTATACAAAAAGCCTTTCATCCGTGGTTTGACAACAAATCCAACCCTGATGCGCAAAGCGGGCATCAACGATTACGAGAGTTTCGCGAAATCCGTCTTAACGGTGGTGAAAGATAAGCCGATCTCATTTGAGGTTTTCTCGGACGAGTTTTCCGAGATGCACCGCCAGGCTCACAAGATCAGCGGGTGGCAGAACAATGTTTATGTGAAGATACCGATCACGAATACGCGCGGAGACTCGGCGATTCCGCTGATACGAGATCTGGCGAATGATGGCGTTCGACTCAACATCACCGCCATCTTGACTCGCAATCAGGTAGAGGCCGTGGCCGAAGCCCTCAATCCCGATGCACCCGCCGTCGTGTCGGTTTTTGCCGGGCGAATTGCCGATACCGGGGTTGATCCGATGCCTTTGATGAGAGATAGCCTGAAGATACTCAGCGAGCGGCCAGCGGCGGAGCTGCTCTGGGCGAGCGTACGCGAGGTGCTCAATATATTCCAGGCGAGCGACTGCGGATGTGACATCGTGACGGTGCCGCATGAGATCCTTGCGAAGGTTCTCAAGCTTGGCGGGATGGACCTCGCGGAGCTCTCTCTGGATACTGTGCGCATGTTCTACGCGGATGCTATGGCAGCCGGTTTTCGCCTGTGAGATGATGAGTAGGGAGTTCCTACGCCGACATAGGCTCGAGTGTCAACGTGCGATAAAATCGCAGAGCGGCTTGAGCAACGCTCTCGCTAGGCGTTTCGAAGCCAAAGCTACTGGTGAAAAAATATTTCGGCAATGGGTTCGAGGACGGGAATCGCGCTGGCAATGGGTGCTCGTCGCAGTCCCTAGCCAGCGTCGTCGTATTGTCGCCCTGGCAACGGCTCATCTCAAAAGGCCTCGGCTAGGAGACGCTTAGCGGATTTTATCATGATGACGTGTACCATGCGCTTGGAATCGTCACGTATTGGTCGAGCAAACTTCAAGCCGTCCGCGCCTTACAGTTTTTCTATATGCTCCCAAGTTTGGGCCTGCTTTTGATTCCCCTGGCAGCCCTTCTTCACGCC
>DASTZJ010000384.1:0-5102 GCA_035764345.1 Candidatus Udaeobacter sp. | reverse complement strand
CGATGGAGCCATCTCACTTCGCACCGGTACCGGCGAACCTTGTTCCGGCCATTCTCGACCAGAAAGAGGCCAAATGAGTAATGGCCAGCGCATCCGGATTCGCCTGAAGGCGTTCGATCACCGCATGCTCGATCAATCTGCGGTGGAAATCGTGGAGACTGCGAAGCGTACAGGAGCGCGCGTCGCCGGTCCGATTCCGCTGCCGACTTTGATCGAGAAATTCACGGTGAATCGTTCGCCGCACGTTGATAAAAAGTCGATGGAACAATTTGAAATTCGCACGCACAAACGGCTGTTGGACATCATTGAGCCGACGGCCAAAACGGTGGATGAACTAAAGAAACTGAATTTGCCTGCGGGCGTTGACATTACGATTAAGATTTAAGCGGAGGCTCTTCTGAAGCATTTGCAATCACACGGTCATGAGCATCGGACTTCTTGGACAAAAAATTGGTATGACCAGCGTTTACGACGCCAAAGGTCGATTGCGTCCCGTGACCGTGATCGCGGCCGGTGATAATGTTTTGCTGCGTCGTTTGACCGAAGAAAGCGATGGCTATTCCGCCGTCCAGGTCGGGTTTGGAGCGCAGAAGGAATCGCGCGTGACCAAACCGTTGCTTGGCGAATTCAAAAAGGCTGGCGTAGGACCGCAGAAGTTCGTGCGCGAGTTTCGCCTAACCAACGATCTTCTCGAAGGCGAGATCAATTTAAGCGTTACGCAATTTCAAGCGGGCGACTATGTCGATGTGATTGGCCGATCGAAAGGAAAGGGATTTCAGGGCGTGATGAAGAAACACAACTTTCATGGACAAGGCGCCGCGCACGGTTCGAAAACGCATCGGCGCATTGGCGCGGTAGGCAATCGTTCGACTCCAGGCCGCATTTGGAAAAACATGGGAATGCCCGGTCACCTGGGCGATGAACGTGTCACGGTGCAGAATCTCCAGGTCATGCAGGTGCGCGAAGCCGAGAAGATCATTTTGGTCAGCGGCGCAGTTCCAGGCGCGAATGGTAGTTATGTCGTTATCAGACCAGCAATCAAGAATCCTGGAGTGCGAATTGCGGAGCATCAAGCGCACAAGAAAGCAGATCAAGCCGCGGCGGCGAAGAGGCCGGCGATAACAGTGCGATAAGCAATGAGCGCAAAAGTTCTAACCAAAGCCGCTGCCAAGGACGCTGGGATTGAGCTGATCGAAGACGGACGCGGCACCCAGGCTGTCCATGACACGATCGTCGCAATGCGCGCGGCGCGTCGGTCCGGTTCAGCCAACACCAAAACGAAAGCGGAAGTGGATCTGTCTGGCGCAAAACCGTGGCGACAAAAAGGGACTGGCCGCGCACGGGCGGGCTATAAATCGTCACCTATCTGGCGCGGCGGTGGCGTTGTTTTTGGGCCGAAACCGCGGGATTATTCCAAAAAGATCTCGAAATCCGTGCGGCGTCTCGCTTTCCGAAAGGCGCTGAGCGAGCGGATCGAAGCTGGCGACGTTTTGACAATCGACAAATTTGTTGTGCCGGAACTAAAAACGAAGTCGTTTGTCGGGTTGCTAAAAAAACAAACGGACGCTCGGAAAGTCTTGTTAGTCTCAGATGCGTTTGATCAAACCACTTTGAAGTCGGGGCGCAATGTCAAACCGGTGACACTTGCCACCGCTTCCGATGTAAACACAGAGCAATTGCTCGCCTTTGAGAAAATCCTCGTCACGCAGAAGGCGCTGGAAAGATTAGGGGAGCGGACTCGCCCACCTCGAAGCAGCGAACACGTGAAGTAATGCCGATGAATGAACCGCACGAGATTATTCAAACTGCTTCGTTGACTGAAAAGTCAACCCTGATGAGCGAGAAGCAGAACAAGTATGTCTTTCGCGTGAGTCCGCGCGCGAACAAAATTGAGATCAAGAATGCAATCGAACGCCTGTTTCAAAAGAAAGTGGTCGATGTGAACACTTGTAATTATGCGGGCAAGGAGAAACGTGTGCGTGGGCCCGTGGGACGACGACCACGCTGGAAGAAAGCGATCGTCACGTTAAAGGAGGGCGAGAAGATCGATCTCATCTGACGACGCGAAGTCGAATCTTGAACTGTTATGGCACTAAAAGAATTCCGCCCATTAACGCCGACGCTGCGTTTCAAATCGTTGCCTGCTTTCGACGAAATCACAAAGTGGCGGCCGGAGAGGAGCCTCGTTGAGCCGAAGAAGAAGACCGGCGGTCGCAACAGCTACGGTCGGCTTACGTCGCGCCACATCGGGGGCGGCCACAAACAGAAGTATCGCAAGGTTGATTTTAAACGACGCAAGCACGGTGTCTCTGCAGAGGTTGTCGGGATCGAGTACGACCCGAACCGGTCTGCGCGCATTGCTCTGATCAAATACGCGGACGGCGAACTAAGTTACATTCTCGCGCCGAATGGACTCCGAGTAGGATCGACAGTCGCCGCCGGGGACAATGTCGCGCCTGATCTGGGTAACGCGTTGCCACTTCGCGCGATTCCGCTGGGAACGAATATTCACAACGTTGAATTGAATCCGGGTCGTGGTGGCCAGATTGCACGGAGCGCCGGGCAACAGGCGACGTTAACAAACATCGAGGGTGGCTACGCATTGGTGAAAATGCCTTCCGGCGAAATTCGGCGCATCCACGAAAATTGCTTCGCAACGATCGGCCAGGTGGGAAACGTCGATCACATGAATGTGTCGAGCGGCAAGGCCGGGCGTACTCGTTGGCAAGGACGCCGCCCACACGTGCGCGGCATGGTGATGAACCCGATCGATCATCCAATGGGGGGCGGCCAGGGTAAATCAAAAGGCGGCGGCGGGCGGCATCACCCGGTCAGTCCCTGGGGACAACTAGCGAAAGGATTTAAGACGCGCAGCAAACATAAGCCGAGTGATCGTTTTATTTTGGAAAGAAGAAGACCGAAGAAAAAAGGGTGAGTGCTGTAGCCGCGGCCTTGTGGGCTGCGTACGCCTCATAGAGGCGTGGCTACAACTATTCGCTTGAAAATTATGGCTAGATCATTAAAGAAAGGACCCTTCGTCGAGTTGCATCTTTTGGAGAAGATCGACAAGATGAACAGCTCGGGCGTAAAGAAACCGATCAAAACGTGGTCGCGACGCTCGATGGTGACGCCGGACTTTGTCGGCCACACGTTTTTGGTGCATAACGGAAAGACCTTTAACTCCGTTTTCGTTACTGAGAACATGGTCGGTCATAAGCTCGGCGAGTTTTCGCCCACGCGGGTGTTTAAGAAACATGGTTCGCATACGGCGAAGGTGACGAAATAATTTTAGCTAAGAGTAAGTTTTAGGTGTGAGTTGCGAGTTGATAGAGATTAGCCGTTGCGTTTTGCCAAGGTGAAACCATCGACGATCAACCATCGACTAACGACTCTTGTAGTAGTGGGTTGCGTTACGCTGGCCCAAGGGCTGGCGGCAGAGGGAAATAGTTCTTTGTCAGAATCCAAAACTGAAAACGCGGAAGCGAATGATGCCGCGGTGACAGGCGTATCACCTGCAGCGTCCGCGAATCCGCAGGCGACAAGGTTGCCTTCAGAGGTGACTGCGGCGGCTTTGCTTCAGCAAAACGAGGATTTGCAGAGGCAATTATCAATTGCCAAGGAATCGCTGAAGGCGTTGACTAGCAGCCTGGCGGAGTCCAATGCAGAGGCGGAAGTGTTTCGCCGGAAGTATTCCGATTTGCAATTGCAAATGGAGGCACTGGGTCTGGCATCCGCGAATAAGGACCGGGCGAAGCTGGAGCAGCGTTTGCTGGCCGCGGTGAGTGATCTTCAACTCGCGCAGAAGGAGCGTGACGAGTATCGCGAATGGATGCTGCGCCTGGACGAGGCGGTGTTGTGTTATTTGAAAACGTCGCAGAGCGGTGACGCCAAGGCGCGGATGGACGTGGAAACGCAGTTGCGCAGCATCGACAAGCTGGTCACAAAGTCTACGAATGCGCCGGATTTGCCCGAGCCAAGTTTGATGGATGGGAACGTGATCAGCGTGAAGGATGAATGGTCCTTCGTAGTCGGTAACCTTGGCGAAAAACAAGGCGTCAAAATTGGGATGCCAATGCGGGTGATGCGCGGCGATCGAAGGATCGCGACCCTGCGAGTGGTTGATGTGCGACAAAAGATTTGCGGCGCTGTGATTCAGGAAATGGATTCAAAGAAGGACAGAATACGAGTAGGGGACCATCTCCGGGTGGATGCGCAACCCAATGTGAGCGCCAGGTGAAGAAACGTTGAAGGGGTTGAAGCGGAGAAGACTGAAAGCCGCTTTAACGCTTCAACGCTTAAACGAAATAATGGAAGTCAGATCGATATATAAGTATGCGCGGATTTCGCCGTTCAAGGCACGCGAAGTCACGCGCGAGATCCAGGGTCTGCCGGTTTCGGCAGCACTCGATCTGCTCGCTTTCACGCCCAAGAAAGCGGCGTTCCTGATCAACAAGACGTTGAAGAGCGCGATCGCCAATGCCGAGAACAACGCCAACCTCAAGCCCGACGGATTGGTCGTAAAGGAGGCGGTTGTAGGTGAAGGCCCAACGTTCAAGCGGATCATGGCGCGTGCCCGGGGTAGCGCGAGCCGGATTTTGAAGCGGACTAGTCATATTCGAATCGTGCTTACGGACGAAATTAAAGTTGAGACAAGCGAGACTAGAAAAGCGAAGCAGAAAGCGGAACAGAGAGCCGGGAAGAAGAAAGAAACCGCAGCCGGTGAGGCGACCGAAAAGGTGACGGTTGAGAAAAAGCCGCGGGCGAAAAAGGCGGCCAGGAAATCTAACAAGTAATTTTATGGGACAAAAAGTTAATCCGATTGGCTTTCGCCTGGGCGTGAATCGCGACTGGCGCTCGCGCTGGTATGCCTCGCCGCAGGAGCTGCCGGAATTTTTACACTCCGATTTGGAGATTCGGAATTATGTGAAGAAAAAGCTGCAGTACGCCGCTGTCTCCAAAATTGTGATTGAGCGGGCGTGGAACAGCATCCGGGTAACCATTTTCACAGCGCGTCCGGGAATCGTGATCGGCCGCAAGGGCGCCGAGATCGAGAAAATGACAGAAGAGATTTCCAAGATGGCACAGGGCAAGCAAGTCAAGAT